>NZ_JBWKCY010000012.1:0-251071 GCF_056436245.1 Streptomyces sp. NPDC043812 | reverse complement strand
AGGAACTCGTCCAGCAGCGTGCGGAACGTCAGCAGCAGAGTGGCAACAGCGTGCGGTCCGACGAGCCAGGAACGTCGAAGTGATGACCATCCGGCGCATGGAGCGAGCCACCCTGCCTCGACCGGAGAAGTCCCACCAACCGGGCTGCTGGCGAACTGGTGGGTGCTCCTCGCCGCTGCGGTGGTCGTGGCGTGCGTCGGTGGTCTCTGGCTCAAGCAGCAGGCGGACCGCGCGCGCTGGGAACGCATTCGTTCGCAGGGCCTGCGGTACCAGCTGTCCCAGCTCGACAGGCTTCACCACAGGGACTTCGAGTACGCGATACGCGACCTCATGCGACGGGACGGCTGTTCCGACGCTGTTCAGGTAGGCGGAGCCGGGGACAATGGGGCTGACGTAAAGGCCACCGACCCGCATGGTCGGAGATGGGTGATTCAGTGCAAGCACCGTAAGAACGGGGCTTCAGGCTCGCCCGTCGGGACGCCGGACCTGCACGTGCTCAATGGCACTGGACGCCAGCTGCATGGGGGCGACGTGGTGGTCCTGGTGACGAACGGTCGCTTCACCTCGGGATGCCCGCCTCTGGCCAAGTCTCAGCGGCTGCACCTGGTGGACCGCCGGACGCTGGGGGAGTGGGCGGCGGGCTCTCGGTCGCTGTGGGACCTCCTGCACAAGCTGCCCCCGCCGCGGAATGCATCCTCGCTGTCGTGAGCTGGGGGGCAGCGCCCCTGTGTCTCCCTGGCGGACTGCCTGAGGGGGAGCTGAAAATTCACACGCCACTCACACGCGACCAGTGACAGACAACGACAAAGAGCCGGACCCAGTGAGACTGGGTCCGGCTCTTGAAGTCTGGCACTTCCGCAGGTCAGCGGGTTGATCACGCTGGTCCGGATGAAGTGCCCCCGGCAGGATTCGAACCTGCGCACACGGCTCCGGAGGCCCTGTATGCAGCGGCCGTTTCCCCAGGTCAAGGCTCCTCATCCGCGCTCGGCGCCAACATCTGTCCACGCACGGGCCACAGCTGGACGGCATGCCAGAAGCTGCCTGCGGAACCAGAACGCGCCCCCACCCACCGGACTGAGCGGTTCAGGACAGATGTCAAATCTTCGTACTGGCGTGCGAACATGCAATATGCGAAAGGCGCGTTCGTGCTGACGGCCCGTGATCTACCCTGCCTATTATGCGACTTGGGGGACTGCCCGGTGACGGAGCTGGTGGGCGTGAGCGGTGTTGGGAAGCGGCGCACGAGCCTCGGTCCAATGACGATCACGGACGTGATGGAACGGCGCCAGCAAGGATAAATGGGCACTACGCGAGTAAGCCGGCTGGCCTCATCGGTAAACAGTGATCAGTGTATAGCTGGCACCTGAACAGAAAGCGCGACGTGAACAACTCGGGAACTCAATTCAAGCGTTCGACGACGACTCAGGCGGCAGGTTGGTTCCTCGACTTGGAGTCGTCAGGACGGCTTGATCTGGATCCGCCGTACCAGCGGCGTAGCGTATGGAATCTCACCTACAAGCAATTCTTCATCGATTCGTTGATTCGCAACTACCCCGCCCCGACTATTTTTCTGCAAGTTGATGTCGCGGTTGATCGCCCCATGGTGTACAGAGTGATCGATGGGAAGCAGCGACTCACGGCACTATTCGAATTTCAGCGAGACGAATTCACGACGCCAGAGGGCTTGAGCGATCTCGATCTGGGGAATAGGTACTACTCCGAATTGCCTGAAGAGGTCAGGCTTGCGCTTCTGGAGTATGTGTTCACGGTAGAGAACATCAAAGGTGCATCTGTTGCTGAATTGAACGACGCCTTCGATAGGTTGAACCGAAACGTAGCACGGCTAAATAAGCAAGAACTCAGGCATGCCAAGTTCGATGGCGCGTTCATCCGAAAGGTGGAGCAGCTTGCCGAGCACCCATTCTGGGCTGAAATCGGCTTGGTGACGCCGGCACGCATCAGGCGGATGCAGGACGTTGAGTACGTATCCGAACTGTACGTGATTGCTATAGATGGGATTCAAGAAGGTAAGGATTACCTGGACGATTATTACGCGGAGAATGATCGAGAGATTGAGAACGAAGCCGACGCTGATTCGCGATTTATCGCGGTTCAGGACTATCTGAGGGAAGTTAATTCGTCAAGTTCCTTGCGGGGTAGCCGGCTCTCAAACGTCGCCGACTTCTACTCGCTCTGGGCGTCCATCACGGATCTACATGGTTCGGGCCATCTTCCTGACGCCCGTGAAGCAGCGAAGCGCCTGCAGAAGTTCGCTGACGAAATTGAGGAGCAGAAGACACGTCGATCGATCGACTACCGCATTGCGGCGGTGCAGGGATCAAATAAGAAGTCAAATCGCGAGCTTCGGGCTGACCTCCTGAGTGCTGTTTTGAGTGGGCGCTGATGCGATCAATTGTCTCGGCCTCCTTTAGGGGCATGTACAGCGACATTGAGAGAAACCTCGAAGTTGGAGCGGAATGGCTCGAGGCGCGGCTCAAGGCGGACCTGCACGAATTTCGTCCGGTAGCAGTCCAAGTCAGAGTAAAGGCAGTAGATTCCCTATTCGCCAAGCTCCAAAAAGGCGACTATGGTCGTATGCTTGATGTCGAAGACTTGGTAGCTGCGCGTGCTGTCTTCCTGCATCCATCTGATGTGCAATCTGCGATTCAAGTCGCGGCGGCTGCATTTCCGACCAAAGAAGCCAAGAATGTCGAGGTTGGGAAGCCTAACGATTTCCGCTACCAGCAGCCGCATCTGATTGCTGGTTTCCCGACCAACTATGTTGAGCGGCACCCCGAGCTTGCGGACGTTAAGATCGAGCTTCAGTTCACCACGTACATCCAACATGCGCTCCAGGAATCAACCCATGACGTCATCTATAAGGGGTCGCGTTTCTCGTGGCGCGAGGCCCGGCTTGATGGCCGACTTCGGGGACTCCTGGAGATCGTCGATGACGTGCTGGCGAATATATCCAATGTTGCCCAGGTAGACCCAGACCCTCCATACGATTTGTTCGATGGGCGAAATGCGATCATTGACTTCGCGCTGGCTCTATGGGACTCGGACAAATTGCCGAGTGATATGAGGAGGTTTGCCATCACCGTAGAGGGGCTACTTAAAGCGGCAGGCGTTGCTGTTGATGATCTCCCGGAAATGGTGGACCGTCATTCGGACATCATCGGAGCCCTTTCCCTCAACCCTGTGGACAAAATTCTGGGCGTACTGTTGCGTGAGCGATATGACGAGCTGCTGCGTGGGTCAAAGGGTCGCAAGCTGCTAATCTCAGCGGAGCTACAGGATATGGTCCCGGTTGCAGCTAGTTGGCCAAAAGAGAAACGAGTCTCGTTGTCCTAGGGTATGGGCCTCACATGGGATAAATTGGTAGTTTAGCTGGTGATGCGCTCCGCCGCTGCGCGGGGATGCAACTTTGCCCTGCCCGGGCGGCTCTCGATGAGGGTGCCCTCCGGCGTAGGCCACGGGGCGCGCCGGTGGATCATTCGATGGCAGTTCGCGCAGATGAGTGCAAGGTCGCTGAGCTTGGTCCGTCCCTCTCCGGCCTCGTGAAGTTGAGATGACGTGGTGACACTCGATATAGCCGTCTCCACGGTCGCCATAGACCTCTTCGAAGTCGAACCCGCACGCCTCGCAGCTGAGCGGTCCCCCTGCCGGAGCACCGCGACTATCTTCTTCTTACGCAAGACCTTGTTCCGCTCCCTGCTCCTGTGCCGTCGCATTAGAAGTCGGCCTTCGGATGCGCTGTAGTTGTCCAGTTCCTCCTCTTCGTCAGGGAGAGGACTTTGCAGGTCGCCCGCGGTGATTCCCTGCCGGATGAGCTTGGCAATCTTGGTCATCTCTGCTGCTCGAGCGAGAAGCGCGTTCAGTACCTCGACAGCAAGGGCCCCGCCGTTTGTGAGCTTGCCTCGGTAATCCGGGTGGCGAGTGGCGATGTCGAACGTCTTACGGGCCACCCTGTTGGGGTTGCGGAACTTCTCGTTGCGGTCGGCCTCGGCGTGGATCGACATGAGCTGCAGAAGGTCAGATAGCTCAACGACGTGCCGGTCGTTCGCGTCGAGTCCCTTCCAGCCGTTGGCCATCAATCGCGGGCCTAGTCTGGGTTCTGCACCAACTTGACCTGGAAACCGAGCCGCTTGAGCCAGGTGGCTGCGTGATCCCTCCTCCCGCTGAACTCGTCTGGCAACAGCGCGCCCCTGAGTCCACTTGTGAGCCGCACCGACGATGGCCTTGGAGTCGTACTCCCGCCCTTTATGGAGCAGAACGTTAGGAACGTGCTTCCTTGAAGCGATACGCCGCCAGGAAGTCGGACCTGCCTAGATCGTTGTACTCGGTGATGGCCTTGAGTACGGCGTCCCATGTGATCGCACCTCTACGCGTGGCCGAAGAGTACGGTCGGCACTGACAAGGCGTGGTGTCGACGACCGCCTTAGGAGAGAGGCTGGGCCGTATGCCGGGTGACCTGTGTCTTCCAGGGGCGGGGGCAGCAGACCGATCCGTGAAGAACCCCGCCTGACCGTGACAGCCCCTGGACGTAACACAGCTGTGGCACGGTAAGGCGCCTGGATACGCGGTTAGTCAGGGCGTTTGAACTGCACCTTCGCGCCGAACTTCCCGTGGGCCTACGCTACTTCGACACGCCCTCGACAGGGGTATCCACACGTGACCGTGCCTGCCCCAAACGTCTAGCAGGGCACGGGCAAGCCCCGCGTTGGACTGGTGCTTACCCATCGCGGTATGACGAGGCGCAGTCACGCCAGTCAGCTGCCTGCGCAACCGTTAAGCGCGTAGCCGGCACTGATGCCCTGAGGTCCAGGCGGCTCGGGCGTAGCCGTCCGCTGCTGCGGGAGGCTGAGGCAGTCATTCACCCGTTTAGCCGACAAAGGAGCTTGTGAGGAGGCGGCACACCGACGAAGCCACCAGACTGGCTTAGCCACGTCTTTGGGCCACCGATGCGATCGGGCCGCCGGAGCGGGCCTTGGAGGTCGGAATTGGTTGACATCGAGTATCTGGACCGTGAAATCTACGCCGTGCAGGAATGGGTGCATCGCGCCGGAAAGGCACTTCTAACGCTCCAGAGCAATGAACCCCTCGGCTTCATACGGGAGGCTCCCAGTAGACATGTGCCAGACCTACCAAAGACCTCGACGCATAGATCCTTTGCTGCACTCGTGGATTTTCTGCGCTTCCTTGAAGAGGAAAGCTCAAGTGACGCAATAAAGGAGGGCGTACAAAAGCTCGTTGGGCAACTATGCTCCGACTACTACGCCAAGCTATCCGTGGCGAACCATAAACCGTTCCGCGGAAAGCGTCATTCCGCCTTCAGGGACAGTCATCTCCTCCTAGCTCTCGCGCGCCTAGATATGGCCCATCGCCTCCTCATCCCTCCTTCCGAGTTGCACGTGCCCCCTTCGTTCGGCGAAGCGATCGAGAAAATAGCCAGCGACATAAGGGATTGCATTCGCCGCGATCGATTTGACGTAAAGGAAACTGCCCGTTACCTGTTTCACGATTACATCACGCTTTATGCCGTGAGAGCCGGTGACGCGATTTCTTCGGCCTATCATATCCATGCGCCACTGGCGGAAGACTACGTGGAGCTGTCGAATGTCATGCACCAGGATGTTCTGGCACAGCTGGGCGCCCATTACGCCAAAGATGGCTCTCGCTTCGACCCTGCAGAGTTGGCTTTCAGGGTTGCTCTGCTGTACGGGCTTAGCGAGCAAGGATTCTCCCAGGTCGGCAGTTCAGCGCTGAAGGTTATCAAAGAGACGCAGTCGAACAATGGATCCTGGCCGTTGGCGCGAAGGGTGCTCCTCCGTCACCACGATGTCGGCGGGCGCGAACAAGAATTGCACGTAGGTACCTATGACGTAGCATTGGCGCTCACTATCCTTCTGGGCGGAGAAATTGACCGAGGGCGAGAAGAAAATACCGATCTACTTATAGGCGTCCTCCATGACACTTTCCTACACGCCACTGCGAGCATTTCCGAGGTTGAGGGAGGAATGACAGGGTGGTCGAGTGACCGTACGCGCCCACTCGACCACATAGAGTCCTGGACGACGGCGGTCGTACTCTCTTTTCTTGACCGTTACCACACATCTCTGCGCAGTTTGCGACAGCTGAAGATTCTTGGTAAGTACGCGGTTGAACCTCGCCAGCGGCAGGGATTCCCCTGGCCTGATCTAGTACCTTCCCTCGGGTCGAATCCAGGGCCTGATCGGGAGATAAATGTACTTGACCCAACGAAAGGACGAAAACTAAGAGAATCGGTCAGAAAGCACTTCCTGGAGCCCGTGAGTCAGAGTCCTATCAGGCGGCCCAAGACAATTTCGCTCTTGCTGTCGGGGCCGCCAGGTACGGGGAAAACGACCCTTGTTGAGCAGCTGGCGGAATCTCTTCGCTGGCCACTGCTAACTCTCTCTCCACCTGACTTCCTGGAAGGGGGCCTCGAGAACTTTGAGGTGCGGGCAGCAAGAATCTTCGATGACCTTCAGAAACTGCGTCGAGTGGTGGTACTCTTCGACGAATGTGAAGATTTCTTTCGTCGCCGCGACACCGAAGCTGCTTCCCCTGTAAGTGAGAGGACGATGGGGGCCTTTATTACAGCGGGCATGCTGCCTCGACTGCAGCGTCTCCGCCAGCAAAAATGGATCATCTTTGCGCTGTCGACCAATATATCAATCACTCAACTTGATCCCGCAGTGATTCGACCCGGACGATTTGACTTCGAGCAGTACATGGACCATCCATCTTGGGTTGTCCAGGAGCAATTCATAATTGAGAGGGGCAACTTCAGTCAGCTGCGAGACGCGCTACGTAGATGGGATGCCAGAGAAGGTGAACATGAAGAGAGGTGTCATCGGCCAATTTCATTCGCCATCCTTATAGCGCTAATCAAATTCGTCGAGAGTAATCCTAACTGCACCCTTTCTGACGTAGAACGCGAAATCCGCATACGGACAACTCCTGGCCCACCCCGGCTCACGGAATCTTGATGGTTGATCAAATCATCCCGTGTTGGCGGGGTCTCGAACTACCGATTACTGGCAAGGCCACCTCTCTCAACACGATGCAGTGGTTCCCGGCGTCCTAAATGACACTTGGTCCGGTCCTGTTTTGGCTTACGGTTGCGGACGCCCGCCGAACTTCAACCTTCAGACAACACCGAGACAGCTCCTACTTAGCTGCGAGGTCGGTGGAGCGGCTTTGGCCGGTGTCCTGCCTGGTTTGGGGTCGTGCATGATCAGGGGGCCGTACGCTTGCCGGCAACTCGGGCAGGCTTGTCCCCTGCCCGCAATATGTCCGAGTGGCCCCCTGGTCTTGCTCGACGCGGGTCCCGGATCGGGGAGGTGGGTAAAGCCGTGGAGCCGTCCGTCACCACCCCCGGCCTGGTTCTTTTCGCCCCCTTGTGGGCGCGGGCGGGCGACGACGTGCGGCCCCGGTGGCGTAGACATTGAGGGGCAAGCGCGGCGGCGTCCGGCCGGCGCCGCCGCGCTGTGCGCGGCACCTCTGATCTCTGCATCAGACTGCTACCGCAGTTCAGGAGGTCGGGAATGCAGACGCTCGATGCGTCCGATGTGGTGTTCTCCCGTGCGTCCGCCTCTCCCCTCGGGCCTGGTGCTCTGATGTCTTCTGCTTCTCCGGGGGCCACTCGGGCGCATGGCGGGCATGGGGCAGGGCCGGTCCCGGGTGGCTGGGCTGCGTCTTCGGCTGGGTTGGCAATGATCCTGGCTCGCTGACCGAACGCGGGTCGGGCAGCGAGCGCAGCGAGCACTTGATGATGTAGGGAAAGTCTGTCCGCGTCGCTCAATGGCTGCTCGTGTGGATCACGCGCCGAAGGTCAGTAGCGGGACGTTGTAGAGGTTCGGATTCTGCGGACGGGTCATGACCGGTGAGATCACCTCGACCACGAGCATCTCGACCAGGAACTGAACTTGGGCGCTGAGCAAGTGACTCGTGTGCCCGTTCGCTGAGCGAGCCTTCTCCCCGAGCGACGTATGGATGTGCGGCGATACCGTGTCGGTCTCCGCGTCGTAGGCGAGAGTTCCGCACCCCATCGCCTCGACTCCGGTCAGGTGCACCTTGCTCCATACCGGAGCCTCTGGATCTTCCAGCTTCTCGCACGCACCGACGATCTCGGCCTCGGCGAAGCCTGCGATGAACATGGGGATGTACCCATGCCGCACCCCGTTGCTGCGGCAGAACTCGGCGAGTGTGGGAAGGAAGTCGTCGCCGTGGTCGAATGCCACTCCGAAGGTTCGGCCGGTGGTCAACTCGTAGCTGCGCAAGACGGTCCTCTCGTGCTGTGGGCCTGGGTCAGTGAACGTGGCTGAGGTGTTCTTCGATCTCGCTGTGATCCGCACCGCGCATCAGCAGGAGTTGGAGCAGAATCCGAGCCTTGACCGGCCCGAGAGAGTTGGCCGCGATGAGCCCACGGGACAGCAGATCGGCTTCCGACCCTGGGAATCCGTAGGTATGGGAGAGGACAGGGCCGGCCCCGGTGCGCGTCGCCAGAATGACCGGCATCTCCTTGGCAAGGTCTGCCAGGGCATCGACGCAGCTCATGGGAACGTGACCGGCGCCGAACGCGGCAACAACCAATCCGTTGACCTGTGCTCCGATCGCTCGCAGAACGACTCCGTCGTCTCCGAGTCCGACGAGCGCAACCGCGGTCCTGACGTCGTTGCTGAGCTGGTTGAGCGGGATCTTCGGCTCTTCGGCTGGCCGGCTCCAGATTCGGACTCGATCCTCCGCGACGTATCCAATCGGTCCTGGGTAGGACGTGAACGCCGTAGGACTGGTGGCGTGACTCTTGCGTACCCATCGGGCTGCGTGAATCTCCTCGCCGAACACAACCACGGTCCCAAGCCCTCTGGCCTCGTCGCTGGCTGCGACACGGACGGCTGCAAGCACGTTGGCCGGCCCGTCAGCGCCCGCCATGCTCGCGTTGCGCATCGCTCCTGTGACCACGATCGGCGTCTCGGCTGAGTACACGAGGTCGATCAGGTACGAGGTTTCTTCGATGGTGTCCGTGCCCTGCGTGATCACCACGCCGTCCACATCGAGTGCTTCGATCTCCTGGACGAGATCGAGCAGGTCGCGAAACGCCAGCGAGGCCCCTGGAAGTCGCCGGAAGTCGTGGACCTGGATCTGAACACCCGTCTCAGCGAGACCTGGTACGGCCGCCACGAGATCAGTTGCTGAGAGCGTCGGGGTCGCAACACCCGCATCCTGCGAAGTCATCGCGATGGTGCCACCGAGTGAGAACACTGCGATGTGTCGCTGCCTGTCCGTCATCTGCGCCTTCTCTGTGTGCTGTGCGGCTTTGGCTAACTATCGGTCGGTAGGACACCGACGTATGAGCAGGCTGCGTCGAGGCCGGCGGCTGACACGAGACGGCTCCGAGACTGGATCAGACCCGACGTCCCGTACTTGCCCAACTGGCCACATCGATTGATCAGCCACGTCCAAGGAAGATCGAGGTAGTGCGCCAGGGCCCGCAGACGCTCAGCGGCCGTTGGCGCCTCGATGATTGAGTCTGCGGCAACGTCGCCTGCGGCGTTGGTGAACTCACGGACGATCGAGGACCGTCCGGTCACGTCGACATGCCACATTCCATCACCCCGAACCCAGTTGGCGATGATCGCTTCTTTGTCGGGCGAGACAACGAACCCTTCGACGGCTTCGTACGACGCGTCGGTGGTGAACTGCGCGTGGATGCCGAGAGATTCCATGAGTGCCACAGCAAGGAAGAGCAGGATCCGTTCATGGCGGGGTGAGGCTTGAACGACGGCTTCGGGGACGCAGAACGCTCGCGTGCTCGGCCCTCCGAGGGCCTTGGTTGTCGCTTGGAGGTACGGGTACTTGTGATCGAAGATCAGCCAGGCGCTGGCTTCCTCGCCGCGCTGCTCGCGGGTCCAGAACGCTGGAAGTTCTGGCAGGTCGGGCAAGGCCTTGAGGATGTGCCGGGCGCAGAAGTCCGATCCGAGCCACATGTGTGCCACCGAGTTGAGCCCTGGCGCGGCCTCTCGGCTGACGGCTGACGAGGACAGGCGGTCGTACCGTTCGAGATCGGTCCGTGTCTCGGCCAGGTCCTGGTCGTCTGCTTGCAAGGCATCGTCGTAGTTGGAGACAGCCCACAGGATGCCGTAGGTCAGGTCGTCCAGCTCGTAAGCAAGAGGTGCGGTGACTTCTTGGATGCCCGCATTGCGGCTCAGGCGCCCTCGCGCGTTCCGGCCATCCAGCAGATAGAACTGGGGCGATTCGTCGTTGCCGGCGGCTCCAACGAGCAGTCCACGACCGGGACGGCCCAAGAAGCTGCCGGCGCGGCGTTGGTCGGGGATGGAGACGAGTGCCCGTCCGCCCTCGATCCGCGCGGGGTGAAGTTGCAGGGGGACGTTCGCCCCGAGCATGGAGCGTCCCCCAGGCATGAGGGCAGTCCAGTCGACTCCGAAGTCTGGTACTGGGCGGGAGAGTCGTAGATCGGGCCAAAGCGAGGTCACCGTCCGGGCGAACCCAAAGGGGTCATCCGCTGCGCTCACTCCGACAGGGTGGCCGTCGAGAGTGGCAGCCCCGCTGGGAGTGCCTTGACTGAGTAACGCGGCAGCACTGCCAACGAGAAACGATCGTCGATCCACCTCGGCCCACACGTTGCCCTCCTCATCTATCCGCAGCTTCATCCTGCCTGCGGAGAGGGCGCCCTGGAGATCTAGGGAGGAAGTGTCCACATGGTTTGCCTGCTTGGCTGATCGTGTGCGTCCATCAAGCCGCTGGGCATTCGCCAGGTCCCAAAGCCGCGCCAGCCCTCCGGTCGTCCCGAGGACGTCGTCACAGCGCGCCACTACCTCACGAGATGGGAAGCGCTTTGCTCCTTCCACCTTGCTTAACGTGTCGCCGCTGACGAAGACTCGCGCGCCAAGTTCATCCTGCGAGAGTCCGCGGCGCTCACGCCAGTCTCGAAGTTCCGCACCGAGCAGATGCTGCGCGGACTCGGTAGGCGAGAGCTTTCGAGGCGCCTGAGCCAAGATTCATCCCTCCCATGTGGACAGATGCGCGACTGGCTCCCTGTCCACATCCAACCCATGGCGATGTCGAGATCACTGAGCGTCAATGGATGCAAGCCCGGTAACCAGGTGCGAAGCCTTCAGGGACGGAGCCAGGAGCGATGACACGGAGCCAAGATCAGAGACAGGTCCTGCTGCACCGCATGAGTCTCATCCGCGCTGAACTGGATGAACTTACTTGTCGTGTCGGCCAGTTCGAGCGCGCTTTGGAAACACGGCAGCCTCGATCGCAGCCATTCGACCGGAAAGATCCTGGATCGCTGTCTGGATCTCGCCGAGCTGGGCGATCAGGGCGTCATCGCCTTCCGGTTGCGGGCTCTGGCCGGCCGGGCGGACGAACACCCCCTTCCCCTGCTGACCAATGACGAGACCCTCGGTGCGTAGAACGCTGATCGCAGCCTTGACGACGCTCGCTGACACTCCGTACTGATCGCAGAGCTGCGCCGTCGACGGCAACGAGTCCTCTGGCTCCAGGACTCCCTGCTCGATCATCTCGCGCAGCTTCGCGGCGATCTGGAGATATGCAGGTACGCCGGACTTCTCGATCATTTCCACTCTCTTCGCGGTCGTCACAGAATCCAGCTTCGCGGCAATCCGCCCAACCAAGCAACCCAAGAACGCCTTGACAACTAGGTATGCCAAGCCGACTATGTATGTACCGCGTTGACCCTCGATCCCTACTGGGAGGCAACTCATGCGACAGATTCCCGTGGACACCGCCGCGATGACGGTGATGCTCATCCAGGCCCCTGAGCCGAAGATCAAGAACCGCGAGACCGGTGAAATCGCGATCGACAAGCAGTCCGGCAAGACGCTGTTCAACGTGAACGTCGCTGTGATCGTGGACGGTCGGCCGGACGCGCTGACGATCGTGGTCGCGGAAGACGGCATTCAGCCGGACCTGTTCCCCGGAGCCCCGGTGGCTCTGCCCGGTTTGGTGGCCCGCCCGTGGGAGAACGACTTCGGGCACGGCATCAGCTACCGCGCTACCGCCGTGATGGCGCAGCAGGTGCCGGCCGCCTCCAACGGCAAGGGCTGATCGCCATGTCCGGTGGAACGCTCTTAGTCCTGGTGGTGATAGTCACCGCCCTGCTTCTGGTGGCCCGCGTCAAGGCGCCGGCCGTGTACTGGACGCTGGTCGGTCTTCCCGCCGCCCTGTACCGGGTCCTGTCCGCCTACCGGGCGACGATGGAGGCCTGCGAGCTCACCGTCGCTCCGCCGTGGTGGAAGGTCTTCGCCCACAAGCTGTCTGCTGGCGACAAGGTGGCCCGTCCCGGAATCCCGAAGATTCGCGGTATCCGCCCCACCAGCACGGGTCTCCGCCTTCGCCTGCGGCTTGCTGCGGGTCTGGCTCCGGACGACGTGGTCAAGTCGGCCGAGCGGCTGCGGCACGCGTGGGGCGTCTACTCGGTGCATGTCGCCGAGGTCAAGCCCGGTGTGGTGGATCTACGGCTTACCGGCTTCGATGTCCTCGACCGAGTACGGATGCCGCGCCGCCTCGCTGTCGGTCCACTGTCGGTCACCGTGGCTCTGCGGGAGGACGGTCGGCCGTTCGTCCGGGACTACCAGGACACCCCGCACGGCCTCACGCTGGGCGCGAACAAATCCGGTAAGTCGATGTTCCAACGCTGCCTGATCAAAGGGCTCGCACCGCTGGACGCCGCCATTGTGGGCATCGACTGCAAGCGCGGCGTTGAACAGAGCCCGTTCGCCCCGCGCCTGACCGCACTCGCCATCACCCCGGATCAGGCCGACGGACTGCTGGACGCCCTGATCGTAGAGATGGAAGAGCGCTTCGACCTGCTGTGCCTGCACCAGGGCATCACTCCCGGCACACCGCTGGAAGACATCACCTCTGACATCTGGGGCCTGCCCAAGCACCTGCGACCGACCCCAATCGTGGTCCTGATCGACGAAATCGCCGAACTCTTCCTGACCACCTCCAAGGCTGACAGCGTCCGCCGGGACCGTATGGTCACCCAACTCGTCCGCCTCGCCCAACTGGCCCGCGCAGTCGGCATCTATCTGGAGGTGTGCGGGCAGCGGTTCGGCTCCGAACTCGGCAAGGGCGCAACTGCCCTGCGCGCTCAGCTCACGGGCCGCGTGGTGCATCGCTGCAACGACAAGCAGACCGCGGACATGGGCCTGGGCGACGTCAACGAACTCGCCGTCATCGCCGCCACGGCTATCGCTCCCGAGCGGGCCGGTACCGCCATCGCCGGCGACTCCTCGGGAGGCTGGGCGCGCATCCGCACTCCGATGACGAGTCTCGGTGAAGCAGCCGCGGTGTGCCGCGAGTTCGCGCACCTGACGCCGCGCATCCCCACCTTGGACGCCTACCGCCCGCAGACCGCACTCCCCGCTCAGAGCGGCACAGTGCTTGCCGCGGCAGCCGCCAGCACTCCCTAGAACGGCATCTCAACTCCGGTTGGCGTGACTGCCTTCACGCCAGTTCCCTACCCCTCCCATGCCCGAAAGGAGAAGCTCTCGTGACCGCAGCCAAGCGCACCGCCCGCCGAACGGCCAAGCCCAAGCCGAAGCCGTGTCCGGACTGCCAGACCGGCCAGGTCTCCGAAGCCTTCAAGGTCGGCACCCGCAGCAAGCGCGAAAGCGACGACCGGCAGGAAGCCCTCTGCCTGACCTGCTTCGGCACCGGCCAAGCCCCGAACTAGATCCCCGCTGGGTGCCGGGCGGCAGGACGTATGAGCCCCGCCCGGCCCCGGCCCCCAACCCGCTGGTGAAAGAGGTGAAGATCCGTGACCCGCTCGATCCGCCCCGACGCAGTACTCGTCCAAGCCGTGATCGCCGGAGCTCTGTCCTTCGCCCACCTGCACGACCTGGCCGCCGCTGCCGGACAGGCTGGCTGGAAAGCCTGGGCCTACCCCGTCAGCGTCGACCTTCTGCTGGTCGCCGCCTGGCGACGGCTCCGCATCCTGCGCACCGACGGCGGACCGACTCGCGCCGCATGGACCTGGTTCACCGTCGCGCTCGCGGCATCTTTGGGCGCCAACGTCGCCACTGCAGGCCTCCTCGACCTGAACAACGTCCCCGACTGGCTGCGCATCCTGGTGGCCGGCTGGCCCGCGCTCGCCTTCCTCGGCGGCACCCTCCTCGTCCACACCCCCGAGCACCGCCGGACCGAGGGTCCCGCAGAGGCTGCCCCGATCATCGAGCCGGTCCCGGACATCGCCATTGCCCGCGAGGACGTGAACCCGGCCTCGACTCCCGAGAGTGCTCCGGTCCCGGCGCTGTCGGCCGCCATTTTGGTGCCTCCCGCGCTGCTGACCCACGCCCGCAAGATCGCCGAGGCACATCGCACCGCCACCGGCGCCGCGATCGACGCCGCCGCACTGCGCGCCCGCCTCGGCGTCGCCCCGCAGATGGCCGATGCCATCGCCCATCAGATCACCGAAGGGACTGACCCGTCGTGAACGTCGAACTGCCCCTGGTCCTCGTGGTCGCCATCTTCGGCTACTTCGGAATCAAGATGCTCCGACCGCCGACCTGGCTGATCGTCGTGCTTCTCCTCGGCGGCTTCCTCCTTGCCGACACCTTCCTGGCCCCAGCCATCGAGTCCGGCACCAAGGCCGGAGTTGACGGCATCAACGGCACCACCAAATAGCCCAGTCCAGAAGGGAGAACCACCGTGATCCGTCCCGAGGACCAACTGCGCCACGGTCACATCCCGGCCGACCTGATTCCCCCGGGCACAGACCCGCGATCGGTGGTCATCATCCACACCGCGCCCCGCTCCTGGACCGGTCCGGTGCTCTTGGTCCTTGCCGCCACGGTGGGCATCTGCGGCCTGGTCTACATCACCACCGCCGCCGTGCTGTCCCTGGTCCACGTCGCCGCCACCACAGCAGCAGCGATCAAGACCGCCGTTCCCACGCTGATCGGCGGCGGAGGGCTGATCACTCTCGCCGTCAAGGTCCCCAAAAAGACGCCCAGCAAGTGACCGGCCCCGGAGCGGTCTCAACGACCAAGTATCCGCCGCTCCGGGAGCCGTGCCCCAACCGATCTCACAACCGGAGGGAACTCCATGATGCCCCACCATGCGACTCGTGCTGCCCGGATCTGCCCTGACTGCGATGGCTTCCCCGTCGTCGCCGTCACCACCGGCACCCGCAACCAGGACGGCACCCGCACCACCCTGCCCGTCTCGTGCCTGGCCTGCCACGGCACCGGCACCGCTCCCCACTGGCTCGTCACCAGCCAGCGCCCGGCCATGAACACGGGGGTGTCGGTATGACCGCCCCTGCCGCGTTCGGGCTCACCCTGTGGCAGCCGTGGGCGAGCGCCATCGCATACGGCACCAAGCGCATTGAGAACCGCTCCTGGCCCGCCGAGTACCGCGGCTTGGTGCTGATCCACGCCGGACGCAGCCTCGACCCGAACGCCTATGACGCGCCGTTAGCCCGCCCGTTCCTACGCCGTCCCTTCCCCCGGGGTGCGGTCGTCGCTGTCGCTCGACTGGAGAGCTGCCACGAAGACGACGGCTGGTGCACCCTCTGGTCTGCCCGCGGCCTGTGGCATTGGCGATTGGCTGACGTCACCGCGCTTGCCGAGCCGCTGTCGTGGCCCGGTGCGCGCGGCCTGTGGACCCCGCCGCCCGGCCTGCTCGCCTCCCCGCTTGTCGCCGACGCGCTGGAGGCGGCCCGTGGCTGACATGCTCGATCCGACCACCCTGGGCGACCTGCTCAGGGTGGCTTCGGCCCCCGACTTCGACCGCTGGCAAGAACAGATCCGGAAGACCGGCGGATGCGCCCAACCCATCCACCTCACCGGCTGGTCCCTGACCCGCGACAAGACATCCGGCCAGGTCCTGCACACGTACTCCACCCAGGACGAGCCCGGCGGCCGGCTCCGCATCGCCTGCGGCAACCGCCGCGCCTCCCGCTGCCAGCCCTGCGCCTACCTCTACGCGGGAGACGCCTACCGCCTCGTCCGCGCAGGCCTCACCGGCGACGACGCCATGAACATCCCTGCGGCAGTGCGCGAGCGGCCCCGCGTCTTCGCCACCCTCACCGCGCCGTCCTTCGGCTCGGTCCACAACATCCCCGATGCTGGTCGCTGCCGCTGCGGTGCCCGCCACCGTGAGGACGATCCCGCCCTCGGCACGGCGCTCGACCCGACCACGTACGACTACGCCGGTGCCGTCCTGTTCAACAACCACGCAGGGGAGTTGTGGCACCGGTTCATCAACCGCCTTCGCCGCGAGCTCGCCGCTGCCGCGGGACTTACGCAGAAGGCGTACAAGGAAGTGGCCCGGCTGTCGTTCAACAAGGTCGCGGAGTTCCAAAAGCGAGGTGCGATCCACTTCCACGCCGTCATCCGCATCGACGGCCCGGATGGACCCGATACTCTCCCGCCGCGGTGGGCGACGACCGAGCTGCTCATCCACTGCATCGAGGCAGCCGCCTCCCACCCCTATGTCACGGCCAGCGTGCCCGCCGCCGGGGATCAGCCTGCGCGCACGCTGAGCTGGGGCACGCAGCTCGACATCCGCCCCATCACGGGCTTCGACGATGGTGACGACATCAGCGAAGGCGCGGTGGCCTCGTACGTCGCCAAGTACGCCACCAAAGCAGCGGAAACCACTGGCGCTCTAGACCGTCGCATCGGCGAACTCGCCGAACTCGACCAGCACCGCGTTCCCGACCACGCCCGCCGTCTCATCCGCGCCTGCTGGAATCTCGACTCTCTCTACCCCGAACGCAGGCTCTGGGCTTGGGCCCACATGCTCGGCTTCCGTGGCCACTTCCTCACCAAGTCCCGCCGCTACTCGTCGACATTCACCGAACGCCGTCAGGTCCGCGCCGACTACCGCGCCACCGAGCAGCGCCAAGTCCTCGGCCTCCCCGAACCGGAAACCACGCTCGTCCTCGCCGACTGGCGCTACGCCGGCCACGGCCACACACCAGGCGAGTCCGCCCTCGCCGCATCAATCGCCGACGACATCCGCATCAACCGAGAAACGGCGCGCGAAGCCCTGCAAGACCAACTCGCCTTGGAAGGAGCCTGACGTGAAAGACGAACTGATGACTGTCCCGCAGATCCTCTCCGAGCTCGGTGGCGTCTCTCGGCGGACGTTCTACCGGTGGCGCGAGGTGGGGCAGGGGCCGTCTGCTTTCAAGCTTCCCAACGGGGAACTGCGAGTTTGGCGAAGCGATTTCCGCACCTGGCTGCGGCAGTTGGAGACCGCCGCGTGAAGTCTCTCGACGTGAAGGTCTGGGGTGTCCGTAAGCGGGACACCAAAACTCCGTCCTACGGCGTCCGCTGGTCCGTGGCGGGGAACGTCTTCTCCGATTCCTTCCGGACCAAGGCCCTCGCCGATCACTACCGCACCAAGCTCATGCGAGCTATGCGCGATGGAGAAGAATTCGACACGGTGACCGGTCTTCCGGTGTCCCTGGAGAAGACGACATCTTCCCTGTCCTGGTACGACTTCGCGCGCCGGTACCTCTCGATGAAGTGGCCGCACGCTGCCCCTAATACGCGGGACGGCATCAACGAGTCACTGGCCAGCGTCACCATGCAACTCCTCCAAGACCGTGCGGGACGGCCCTCTGAGCAGGAAATCCGCCGCGCCTTGCGAAATTGGGCCTTCGTTCTGCCCGGTCCCGACGACCGTGAGCTCCCCGACGACGTCCAAGGGGTCCTTCACTGGGTCTCGAAGGCGTCCCGACCCCTCACTGATCTGCAGGAAGCGGCGACTGCGCGCGCACTGCTCGACTCACTGAAGCTCAAGCTCGACGGCACCGCGGCGGCTGCTGAGACCGTGCGACGCAAACGGCGGACCTTGGTGAATGCAGCGAACTATGCGGTCGACCTAGGGGAGCTTCCCGAGAATCCCATCACCGCCGTCCGGTGGCAGAGACCCAAGGTCTCCAACCAGGTCGATCCGCGTGTTGTAGCCAATCCGGAGCAGGCTCGGAACCTGCTTACGGCTGTCTCCTACGTCGGGGGCTACCGTCGCGCTCGTGGCCGGCGCCTTGTCGGGCTCTTTGCCGCGATGTACTTCGGCGGCCTTAGGCCAGCGGAAGCTGTGGGCCTGGTTGAGACGGATCTCGTCCTTCCTGAGTCTGGTTGGGGCTCTGCTCTGCTTCATCGAACGCGCCCGTCCGTTGGGAGGCAGTGGACTGATTCGGGGGAGACCCATGACGACCGCGGACTCAAGAACCGACCAAGTGAGGATGTGCGTCGTGTGCCCATCCCGCCTCAGCTCGTGATGGAGCTGCGCGAGCATCTGGCCACGTTTGGTACGGCCGAGGACGGGAGGCTCTTCTTCAGCGAGAAGGGTTCCGTCGTTCCGTCCTCGACCTACTACCGCGTGTGGCAGGAGGCTCGACTCCTCGCACTGCTCCCGACACTGGCGGCCTCGCCGCTTGCGAGTCGGCCCTACGACCTGCGGCACTCCGCACTGTCGACGTGGCTTAACGCGGGTGTCGATCCGACCGAGGTCGCCGAGCGGGCCGGTAACAGTGTCGAGGTTCTTCTGACCCGCTATGCGAAGTGTCTCGACGGGCGGCAGGAGGTCGCCAACCGCCGCATCGAGGACCTGCTCCGCGAGTACGAGTAGAACGACCTGCAGTAGGCCGCTGCCCCTGGGCATCTTGCCCGGGGGCTTTCTCCATTCCGGGCCTCACCTGCGGCGATGCTTCAAGCGAAGTAGAAGGCTCTGCCGGAGCCGCGGGGCCATGCGGTCTTGTGGCGTGATCCCTCTTCCTGCTGACATGTCGACATCGTCGCTACAGGAGCAGAGGGGGGCTTCATGGAGCTGAGGGTCACGCGTTGGAAGCGGTACGGACATGATCGCCTGTATGCGAACCTGCCTGATGGCATTGCTGTCGGATGGGCGGATGTCAGAACGGGAGAGATCACGGTCCTACGCGCTGAGTATCGCGACGAGGTGATCGCAGCCCTGACTCAGCACTTACCGAACCACCCCGTCCCAGTCCCGCCGGCCAAAGCACCCGAGGCTGAGGCCCGCCCGATGCTGCCGCCGCTGACGCCGGCCGACGACTTGGCCGCGAACCCTCCTGGGGAGGCCCTGCGTAGTCGGCTCGCTGAGTGTGGCTCGGGTGTTTTTGAGCGTGTTGTCGCACGGTTTCTTCGGCGACCTACTGAGTGCGACTCGTGGCGAAAGGGGTTGGCGGGGGAGCGGCGAGTGGGCGCCGAGCTGAACCGATTAGCGCGCCACGGCTGGCGTGTCCTGCACTCCGTACCTCTGGCCAACAAGGTGGATATCGATCACCTGCTGATCGGGCCTGGTGGGGTGTTCAGTATCAATACGAAGCACCACCACAAAAGGGCCGTGTGGGTCGGCGACGATGCCGTGAAAGTCGATCACGGAAAACCTGCGCCATACGCGCGGAAGAGCCGGGCGGAGGCCAAGCGAGTAGTCCGCGTGCTCGAACGCTACTGTGCCTTCCCCGTACCGGTGGAGCCAGTGCTCGTCTTCGTCGGCATCACCGATCTGAAGGTGGTGGCCACGCAGCTCAGCGTGCGGGTGTACCAAGAACGCCAAGTAGCGGCACTGGCGCCGCTCTCGGGGGTGCTGACGGCCGAACAGGTTGAGCAGGTGTACAGCGTCGCCCGCCATCGTCAGGCCTGGCAGCCAAGCTGAGCCGGTGGTGGGTCGATGCCCCCGTGACGTCCCTGCCGTGGCAGCTTCCGTGAGGTCTCCGGGTGTGCTTCCTGGCATGCGGGGCTGCTCTCCTTTCCGGACCCCACCTGCGGTGATGCTTCAAGATCCCGTCCACGCCTCGTCCACAGGGCTCGACATAGGGCTGCTTTGGGCGGCATACGCCTGCACACGCAAGAAGACCCCGGCCTCAGCGTTTCCGCTGGTGACGGGGTCTTTGGGCACCTTATACAGGGTGCCCCCGGCAGGATTCGAACCTGCGCACACGGCTCCGGAGGCCGTTGCTCTATCCCCTGAGCTACGGGGGCGTACGCCCCGCTGTTGCGCGGCGACGGGTAGAACCCTACCAGCTCCCGAAGGGTCTCCGTGAACAGGTATTTCGGACCCCGAAGGGCGCCGTGAACCCCCTCGTGTACGGGGATTTTGGCGCGGCCGGAATCCCCGTACACGATCACCAGCCGTGCGCTCCCTTGGTGCCTCAACGTGCCCCCGCGTCCCCCGCACGGGTCGGAAGTGGGGAAAACCCGGACGCAGCCCTGTCGGCGGACCTACTCTCGAGTTGTGTCCGGCGCGTCCCGCCGAGTGCTCGTTGTCGATGACAATCGGGTGATTCGGCAGCTGATCAGGGTCAACCTCGAGCTGGAGGGCTTCGAGGTCGTGACCGCGGCCGATGGTGCCGAGTGCCTGGACGTCGTGCATCAGGTGCGGCCCGATGTGATCACCCTCGACGTCGTCATGCCCCGGCTCGACGGGCTTCGCACCGCCGCCCGGCTGCGGGACGACCCGCGGACCCGGCATCTCCCCCTCGCGATCGTCAGCGCCTGCACGCAGTACGAGGTGGAGAACGGGGTGGCCGCCGGCGTGGATGCCTTCCTGGCCAAGCCGTTCGAGCCGGCCGAGCTCGTCAGGATCGTGCGGCAGTTGATGTACCGGGAACGTCGGGAGGGTCCGCCGTCAGTCGACGGCAGGCATGAGGCCGGCCGGGCCGGGAGCACCAGGGGCTGAGGCCGCGCCGGGCCGGCATGTGCGACGTGCCGTGGTCCCTGTCGAGGTCCTCCACCTGACCGCATACCGAAACCGGTTCGCAAAGCGCCCCCCTTCCTCCCATACGCTTGTCCCGTGACCCCCGCCGAGCTCTCCCGTACCGTGCTGCACGCCGTGCGCCGCGCGGTGGAGGACGGTGCTCTGCGTGTGGACGTGCCCGAGAGCGTCAAGGTCGAGCGGCCACGGCCCGGAGGGCGCGGAGACTACGTCACCAACGTGGCGCTGCGGCTCGCCCGGCCCGCGGGCAGGCCGGCCGCCGATGTCGCCGAGATCCTGCGGGAGCGCATCGCGCGTGGGCAGGGTGTCGAGCGGGTCGAGATCACCGGTCCGGGGTTCCTGAACGTCACCCTCGCGGACAGCGCGCAACAGCAGCTCGTCCGCACCGTGCTGAGAGAGGGCGCACAGTACGGGGTGCCGTCGGCCGGGGGCGTGTTCCCGCACGCCGACGAGCCGCGTGCCCGAGTCTGGGCCGAGACCCTCGTACGGCTCGGCGCCCGTCCTCGCGACGGTGAGATCGTCAAGGTCGTGCCCGCAGCCCATGAGGACGTCGGCGAGGACCTTGGCGAGGGCACCGACAAGAACATCGACAAGGACGCCGACGAGGGCATCGTCGCGCGCCTGGGGTCGGACGCGGCGCGCTGGGCCTTCCTCTCCGCCGCCGCACACGACAGGCCGAGGACCGGCGGACTTCTCGTACAGACCGAGCGCAATCCGCTGCACAAGGTGAGGTACGCGTACGCACGCACGCGGGCGCTCGGGCGCAACGCCCGGCAGCTCGGCTTCGCAGCCGTCCCCGACCAGTACGTCGACGCGCCCGCCCTCACCGCCGCCGTCGGCGACCATCCCTCCGTCGTCGCCGGCGCCGCGCGGCTGCGCGCGCCCGACCGGCTCGCCCGGCATCTCGACGTCACAGCCGACGCCCTGCTCGCCTTCCAGCACACGGTGCTGCCCGTCGGGGACGAGAAACCCTCGGCCGCCCACCGTTCCCGGCTCGCCCTCGCCGAGGCTGCCGGGACGGTGCTCGCCGGTGGCCTGTCCCTGCTCGGCATCAGCGCACCCGAATACTTGTGAGACGTGAGAGAGACCAGAGACTGATGAGCCGATCCGCACACCCCGCCGGGCCCCGTCACGCCGATGTCCTTCCCGAGGGGCACTACACCGCCCCTCCCACCGACCTCAACGCACTCGACGCGAAGGTGTGGGCGAAGACGGTGGACAGGAACGAGGACGGTGCCGTCACCGTCGGCGGGATCGAAGTGACAAGGCTGGCGGAGGAGTTCGGGACCCCGGCCTACTTCCTCGACGAGGCCGACTTCCGTGCCCGCTGCCGCGCCTGGGCCGAAGCCTTCGGCAAGGACGCGGACGTGTTCTACGCCGGGAAGGCGTTCCTCAGCCGGGCCGTCGTCAGGTGGCTGCAGGAGGAAGGGCTCAACCTCGACGTGTGCTCGGGCGGAGAGCTCGCCACCGCCCTCGACGCCGGGATGCCCGCCGAGCGCATCGCCTTCCACGGCAACAACAAGTCGGCGCAGGAGATCGAGCGCGCGGTGCGTGCCGGTGTCGGGCGTATCGTGCTCGACTCCTTCCAGGAGATCGTCCGCGTCGCGCACGTCGCGCAGTCGCTCGGCAAGCGCCAGCGCGTGCAGATCCGGGTGACCGTCGGCGTGGAGGCACACACCCACGAGTTCATCGCCACCGCGCACGAGGACCAGAAGTTCGGGATCGCGCTCGCCGGGGGACAGGCCGCGGAAGCCGTGCGGCGTGCGCTGAAGCTCGACGGCATCGAGCTCATCGGGATCCACTCCCACATCGGTTCGCAGATCTTCGACATGGCCGGGTTCGAGGTCTCGGCCCGCCGGGTGGTGCAGCTGCTCGCCGAGGTACGGGACGAGCACGGTGTCGAGTTGCCCGAGATCGACCTCGGCGGCGGCCTCGGTATCGCGTACACGTCCGACGACGACCCGCGAGAGCCGCACGAGATCGCCAAGTCGCTCGGCGAGATCGTGACGAGGGAGTGCGAGGCGGCGGGGCTGCGTACACCTCGTATCTCCGTCGAGCCGGGGCGCGCCATCGTCGGGCCGACCGCGTTCACGCTGTACGAGGTGGGCACAGTGAAGCCGCTCGAGGGGCTGCGGACGTACGTCAGTGTCGACGGCGGTATGTCGGACAACATCCGTACCGCCCTGTACGACGCGGAGTACAGCGTTGCCCTGGTGTCGCGCAGGAGCGACGCCGCCCCCATGCTCAGCCGCGTCGTCGGCAAGCACTGCGAGAGCGGCGACATCGTGGTCAAGGACGCGTTCCTGCCCGCCGACCTGGCGCCGGGCGATCTGATCGCGGTGCCGGCCACCGGCGCGTACTGCCGTTCCATGGCCAGCAACTACAACCACGCACTTCGCCCGCCCGTCGTCGCCGTGAAGGACGGGCAGGCGCGGGTGATCGTCCGGCGTGAGACGGAGGAAGATCTCCTGCGTCTCGATGTCGGATAGCTGAGATAGATGTCTCGTATGGCGGACGCGCTATAGAAACTTGCGTCCGGTAAGTGAGACTGGTCCAACCGTAGAAGTAGAAGGAAACGAGGTCGGATGATGCGTACGCGTCCGCTGAAGGTGGCGCTGCTGGGCTGTGGAGTGGTCGGCTCAGAGGTGGCGCGCATCATGACGACGCACGCCGACGACCTCGCCGCGCGTATCGGCGCCCCGGTGGAGCTCGCCGGGGTCGCCGTGCGCCGGGCCGGAAAGGCCCGCGCGGGCATTCCCGACGAGCTCATCACCACCGATGCGACCGCGCTCGTCAAACGCGGGGACATCGACGTCGTCGTCGAGGTCATCGGCGGTATCGAGCCCGCCCGCTCCCTGATCACCGCGGCGTTCGAGCACGGCGCCTCCGTCGTCTCCGCCAACAAGGCGCTTCTCGCCGAGGACGGTGCCACCCTCTACGCAGCTGCCGAGCAGCACGGTCGCGATCTCTACTTCGAGGCCGCAGTCGCAGGTGCCATCCCGCTGATCAGGCCGCTGCGCGAGTCCCTCGCCGGTGACAAGGTCAACCGCGTGCTCGGCATCGTCAACGGCACGACCAACTTCATCCTCGACAAGATGGACAGCTCCGGGGCGGGGTATTCGGAGGCCCTGGACGAGGCCACCGCCCTCGGATACGCGGAGGCCGACCCGACCGCCGACGTCGAGGGCTTCGACGCCGCCGCCAAGGCAGCCATCCTTGCCGGGATCGCCTTCCACACCCGCGTGCGGCTCGACGACGTCTACCGCGAGGGCCTGACCGAGGTCACCGCCGCCGACATGGCCTCGGCGCGGCGGATGGGCTGCACCGTCAAGCTCCTCGCCATCTGCGAGCGCGCCGCCGACGGCCGGTCCGTCACCGCCCGTGTGCACCCCGCGATGATCCCGCTCAGCCATCCGCTGGCCTCGGTCCGCGAGGCGTACAACGCGGTGTTCGTCGAGGCCGAGGCCGCCGGTCAGCTGATGTTCTACGGCCCCGGTGCCGGCGGTGCGCCCACCGCGTCCGCGGTCCTCGGCGACCTCGTCGCCGTCTGCCGCAACAAGCTTGCCGAGGCGACGGGGCCCGGCGAGTCCGCGTACACCCAGCTGCCCGTGAGCCCCATGGGCGACGTGGTGACGCGGTACCACATCAGTCTCGACGTGGCCGACAAACCGGGCGTGCTCGCCCAGGTCGCGACGGTCTTCGCCGAGCACGGCGTATCGATCGACACGGTCCGCCAGCAGGGCAAGGACGGCGAGGCATCGCTCGTCGTCGTCACCCACCGCGCGCCCGACGCCGCCCTCTCCGGGACCGTCGAGGCGCTGCGCAAGCTCGACACCGTGCGCGGTGTCGCCAGCATCATGCGTGTTGAAGGGGAGTAAGGGACCCATGACCACCAACGGCACCCACCAGTGGCGCGGCATCATCGAGGAGTACCGGGACCGCCTTCCGGTCACGGACACGACGCCGGTCGTCACGCTCCGTGAGGGTGGCACGCCGCTCGTCCCGGCGCAGGTCCTCTCCGAGCGCACGGGCTGCGAAGTGCACCTCAAGGTCGAGGGCGCCAACCCCACCGGTTCCTTCAAGGACCGCGGGATGACGATGGCCATCACCAAGGCCAAGGAGGAGGGCGCGAAGGCCGTCATCTGCGCCTCCACCGGCAACACCTCGGCCTCGGCCGCCGCCTACGCCGTCCGCGCGGGCATGGTCTGCGCCGTCCTCGTGCCGCAGGGCAAGATCGCGCTGGGCAAGATGGGCCAGGCGCTCGTCTACGGCTCGAAGATCCTCCAGGTCGACGGCAACTTCGACGACTGCCTCAACCTGGCCCGCGCCCTGTCCGAGAACTACCCGGTCGCGCTGGTCAATTCCGTCAATCCGTACCGCATCGAGGGTCAGAAGACCGCGTCCTTCGAGATCGTCGACGCACTCGGCGACGCCCCCGACATCCATGTACTGCCCGTCGGCAACGCCGGCAACATCACGGCGTACTGGAAGGGGTACAAGGAGTACGCGGCGGACGGGATGGCCGGCAGGACTCCCCGGATGTGGGGTTTCCAGGCATCCGGCTCCGCGCCGATCGTGCGCGGCGAGGTCGTCAAGGATCCGTCGACCATCGCCACCGCGATCCGTATCGGCAACCCCGCCTCGTGGCAGCAGGCGCTCGCCGCGCGGGACGAGTCGGGCGGCTTCATCGACGAGGTGACGGACCGTGAGATCCTGCGCGCCTACCGCCTGTTGGCCTCGCAGGAAGGTGTGTTCGTCGAGCCCGCCTCCGCCGCTTCCGTGGCCGGTCTGCTGAAGGCTGCCGAGCAGGGCAAGGTCGACCCGGGGCAGAGGATCGTGTGCACGGTCACCGGCAACGGCCTGAAGGACCCCGACTGGGCGGTCGCCGGAGCGCCGCAGCCGGTCACGGTCCCCGTGGACGCGGCGGCTGCCGCCGAGCGCCTCGGCCTGGTCTAGGGCCTGATCCGGCGGACAGACTCTCGAGCCTGTCCGCCGGACCGCCCCGATCTGTCGGTATCCGGCTCAAAACCCTCTTGCGGCCGTCCAGTTGCCCTACGGGAAAGTATGGCAAGCGGGACAACGGCACACGTAGGGGCACGGAGGAGTCGCGACACGCATCGTGCGCCTCCTGTGCGCCCTATGTCGCAGGTGAACCTTCCTTCGATAGGCTGTACCCGAACCCGCCCCGCCGCATATGCCGCGGTGTTGTTGCCGTTGAGGCCCTCGGGTATTTCGCACCTTTCGAATAGATCTCGTACATCTCATCTCACAGTTCAGAACCAAGGAGAGTCGTCGAGCGATGGCCGGTCCAGCGTTCCGCGCCGCCGCCGTCCGGGTGCGCGTCCCTGCCACCAGCGCCAATCTCGGTCCGGGCTTCGATGCCTTCGGACTGTCGCTCGGCCTGTACGACGACGTGGTCGTCAGGGTCGCGGACTCCGGGCTGCACATCGACATCGCAGGTGAGGGTGCCGACACCCTGCCGCGCGACGAGAGTCACCTGCTCGTGCGCTCCCTGCGCACCGCCTTCGACCTGCTCGGCGGTCAGCCGCGGGGCCTCGAGGTGGTCTGCGCCAACCGCATCCCGCACGGCCGCGGCCTCGGTTCCTCCTCCGCCGCCATCTGCGCCGGCATCGTCGCCGCCCGGGCGGTCACCATAGGCGGGGACGCCAAGCTCGACGACGAGG
Organism: Streptomyces sp. NPDC043812; assembly: GCF_056436245.1. Lineage (NCBI taxonomy): Bacteria > Bacillati > Actinomycetota > Actinomycetes > Kitasatosporales > Streptomycetaceae > Streptomyces > Streptomyces sp. NPDC043812. The sequence continues at coordinate 224,618 of NZ_JBWKCY010000012.1, read as the reverse complement.
CGCTGCTCGCGCTCGCCACGGAGATCGAGGGGCATCCCGACAATGTGGCCGCCTGTCTGCTCGGCGGCTTCACCCTTGCCTGGACCGAGTCGGGAGCGGCGCGCGCGATCAGGATGGATCCCGTCGCTTCCGTCGTTCCGGTGGTTTTCGTCCCCGGCAAGCCCGTGCTCACCGAGACGGCGCGCGGACTGCTTCCGCGTACCGTCCCGCACGTCGACGCCGCCGCCAACGCGGGCCGCGCCGCACTGCTCGTCGAGGCGCTGACCAGGCGTCCTGAGCTGCTGCTTGCCGCCACGGAGGACCGTTTGCACCAGGAGTACCGCGGCCCGGCGATGCCGCAGAGTCTCGACCTGGTGAACCGACTGCGCGCGGACGGCGTCCCTGCAGTCATCTCCGGTGCGGGCCCCACGGTGCTCGCACTGGCCGAGGACAGTGCGGCCGACAAGGTCGCACGGCTGGCGGGCGAGGGGTGGGCGGCCAATCGGCTCACCTTCGACGCGGCGGGAGCGAGCGTCCTGCCCCTGGCCACGCAGTGACACACGATTGCCGGTGGGAGAGAGGGGGAATGTTTGTTGGAGCCGGTAGTGTTAACCTCAAGTCTGCAACCGCCGTCGATGCGGCGTGGTGCTTTGCGTCCCTCATGGGGACCACCATTCTTCCGGGAGCCTCCCAAACTGCCTGAGCAGCCTGCCTGAGCAGTTTCGAGCACGCTCCGGAACCGGCACGACACCCCTCGCTTGTCCAGGAGTGGGCCGAGCAGGGGGACCTCGGGCCGGGCCTTGCACGTATGCATGTATCTCTCTCCGCCGTTGATTTGCACCGGCGGGACCACCGCTCCGACACGATCCGCTACGAAGGACCGCTGTCGGACAGCACAACCGGTCGCCGAGCCAGAAGGCCGACGTCCGCTCCAGGGAAGGACCCTTCGTGAGCGACACCACCGATCTGATGGGCGTGACTGCCGACAACAACGTCGACACCACCGCGCCCGCCGCAGGTGCTGCCTCCGGCACCACCGCACGGCGCCGCCGCTCCGGCACCGGCCTCGAGGGCATGGTCCTGGCCGAGCTGCAGCAGGTCGCGTCCGGCCTCGGAATCAGGGGTACTGCGCGGATGCGCAAGAGCCAGCTGATCGAGGTCATCAAGGAGGCGCAGGCCGGCTCTGGGGCCTCCTCCCCGGCGAAGACCGCCGACGCGGGTACCGGCGATGCCCCGGCGAAGCCGAAGCGCCGCGCCACCTCCAAGACCCGCACCGGCGACGACGCCGCTGCGCCGGCCGCGGAGAAGGCCGAGAAGGCGGACAAGGCCGAGAAGGCCGTCGCCCAGCAGCAGATCGACATCCCGGGACAGCCGGCCAGCGACGACCAGCCGGCCGGTGAGCGCCGCCGTCGCCGCGCCACCGCGCAGGCGGGCAGCCCGGAGACCCGCGCCGAGGGCTCCGTCGACGTCAAGACCGAGGTCAAGGCCGAACCGCAGTCCGACGCCAAGGCCGAGGGCGCTGTCGGCGCCCAGGACGGCGAGGGCCGCCGGGACCGCGGCCAGCGCGGTGACCGCGGTGAGCGCGGCGACCGCCGTGACCGCCAGCGCGACCGCCGCGGCAAGGGCGACGACCAGCAGGGCGGCGGCGGGCAGCGCCAGCAGCGCCAGGGCGGCCAGCAGGGCCCGCAGGGCGGCGGCCCGCAGGACGACTTCGACGAGGACGGCGGCGGCCGTCGCGGCCGTCGTGGCCGTTACCGCGACCGCCGCGGCCGTCGTGGCCGCGACGAGTTCGGCCCCAACGAGCCGCAGGTCTCCGACGACGACGTGCTGATCCCGGTCGCGGGCATCCTGGACATCCTCGACAACTACGCGTTCATCCGGACCTCCGGCTACCTGCCCGGTCCGAACGACGTGTACGTGTCCCTGGCCCAGGTCCGCAAGAACGGCCTGCGCAAGGGCGACCACGTCACCGGCGCGGTCCGTCAGCCCAAGGAGGGCGAGCGCCGCGAGAAGTTCAACGCGCTGGTCCGCCTCGACTCGGCGAACGGAATGGCGGCCGAATCCGGCCGCGGCCGCCCCGAGTTCAACAAGCTGACCCCGCTGTACCCGCAGGACCGGCTCCGTCTGGAGACCGACCCGGGTGTGCTGACGACGCGGATCATCGACCTCGTGGCGCCGATCGGCAAGGGCCAGCGTGGCCTGATCGTGGCCCCGCCGAAGACCGGCAAGACCATGATCATGCAGGCGATCGCCAACGCGATCACCCACAACAACCCCGAGTGCCACCTGATGGTCGTCCTCGTCGACGAGCGTCCGGAAGAGGTCACCGACATGCAGCGGTCGGTGAAGGGCGAGGTCATCTCCTCGACCTTCGACCGCCCCGCCGAGGACCACACCACCGTCGCCGAGCTGGCCATCGAGCGCGCCAAGCGTCTCGTCGAGCTGGGTCACGACGTGGTCGTCCTGCTGGACTCGATCACCCGCCTCGGCCGTGCGTACAACCTCGCGGCCCCGGCCTCCGGGCGCATCCTGTCCGGTGGTGTCGACTCGACCGCGCTCTACCCGCCGAAGCGCTTCTTCGGTGCCGCGCGCAACATCGAGGACGGCGGCTCGCTGACCATCCTGGCCACCGCGCTGGTCGACACCGGCTCGCGGATGGACGAGGTGATCTTCGAGGAGTTCAAGGGCACCGGTAACGCGGAGTTGAAGCTCGACCGGAAGCTCGCCGACAAGCGCATCTTCCCCGCGGTGGACGTCGACGCGTCCGGCACCCGCAAGGAAGAGATCCTGCTCGGCAGCGACGAGCTCGCCATCACCTGGAAGCTGCGCCGCGTGCTCCACGCGCTGGACCAGCAGCAGGCGATCGAGCTGCTGCTCGACAAGATGAAGCAGACGAAGTCGAACGCCGAGTTCCTGCTGCAGATCCAGAAGACCACTCCGTCCGCCGGCAACGGCAACGACTGAGAGATCTTCGCCACAGCCGTGGGGCCCGGGAACGGGCCCCCGGCACTCCCGCCCCGCCCGCCGAACTGGCAGGTGAGGACGGAGAGTCGGCCCCGCTGAACGGCCCGTTGTGCCCACCGTGCGAAGCACGGTGGGCACACGTCGTTCTCAGGGACTTCTCAGGCGGCCGTGCAACCCTTCTGGATGCTTCACCGTCTGAACAAGTGCCGACATACCGCTCCTGAACACCAAGACTGGGGGCAGCGGGGCGAGGAGTCGAGGAGACCATGACTGAACGGACAAGCAACAGCGGCGGCCGAATACGCGGCGGCGGAAAGCGCCGCAAGCAGCCCACCACGGCCCGCCGCATGTGGACCGCGGCCGCATGGTCGACCGCGGCCCTGGTGCTCGTCGGCGGCTCCGGCCTCGGCTACGTCTACTTCAAGGTCAACGGGAACCTCGACGGCGTCGACATCAACCAGGCACTCGGTACCGAGCGGCCCAAGAACATCGACAACGGCTCCATGGACATCCTGGTCCTGGGCTCCGACTCCCGCTCCGGTGCGAACTCCGAGTACGGCACCGACGAGGGCGCCGCCCGCTCCGACACCGCGATGGTCATGCACGTCTACCAGGGCCACAAGAAGGCCAGTGTCGTCTCCATCCCCCGCGACACACTGATCGAGCGACCCGACTGCACCGACCGCGCGGGCACCGCCGTCGACGGCGAGCAGCGCGCGATGTTCAACACCGCGTACGAGGTCGGCGGCCCGGCCTGTGCCGTCAAGACCGTCGAGGCGATGTCCGGTATCCGCATGGACCACTACCTCGAGGTCGACTTCACCGGCTTCAAGAAGCTGATCGACAAGCTCGGCGGCGTGGAGATCACCACCAATCAGCCGATCAACGACGCCAAGAGCCACCTCAGCCTCGAACCCGGCACCCAGACCCTGGACGGCGAGGAGTCCCTCGGACTCGTCCGCACCCGCAAGAGCGTCGGCGACGGCAGCGACCTGGGACGGATCCAGCTCCAGCAGGCCTTCATCAAGGCCTTCATCAACCAGGTCAAGGACGTCGGCGTCTTCAGCAACCCGAAGAAGCTCCTCGACCTCGCCGACACCGGCAGCAAGGCGATCACGCCGGATTCCGAGCTGGACTCCGTCAACGAGCTGATGGGCTTCGCCCGCGGTCTGAGCTCCCTGGGCGCCGAGGACGTGCACATGGTCACCATGCCTGTGCGCTACGATCCGGCCGACCCCAACCGTGTGGTCCCCGTCGAGAGCGGGGCCCGTCAGGTCTGGCGTGCGCTCAAGCAGGATCAGCCCGTGCCCGCCGGCGCGCTGAAGGACTCCGCCGGCGACAAGGGCGAGGCCGCGGACGTGGTGAGCAGCAGGTAGCGGCCGGTAGTGGTCCGGGGACGGCATGTGGCCGTAAGAGCCATCCGTACCCGCGAACGCCATCCGGAATACTTCCGGCCCCACCCCCGTTTTGGGAGATACGGCCGGTCCTGGCAGACTGGTACGTCGGCCCCGGTTCACGTACGAGCAAACCGCACGTACGACCCGGTGCCCTCCCGAAAGTAGGAGACACCTTGAAGCGCGACATCCACCCCCAGTACGTCGAGACCCAGGTCAGCTGCACCTGCGGCGCGTCGTTCACCACCCGTAGCACGATCGAGAGCGGCAGCGTCCGTGCCGAGGTCTGCTCCGAGTGCCACCCGTTCTACACGGGCAAGCAGAAGATCCTCGACACCGGTGGCCGTGTGGCCCGCTTCGAGGCCCGCTTCGGCAAGGCTGCCGGCTCCGCCGCGAAGTAGCGCGCCACTGCGCCGGTCTTTGGCCGCCCCTTCCCGGGCGGCCGGGACCGGCGCTTTGTCCGTTCTGAGCAGCCACCCTTCGCGCAAGAAAACCAGGAGCCCCCGATGTTCGAGGCGGTCGAGGAACTGATCGGCGAGCACGCCGATCTCGAGAAGAAGCTCGCCGACCCTTCGGTCCACGCGGACCAGGCGAACGCTCGCAAGCTGAACAAGCGCTACGCCGAGCTGACGCCGATCGTCGGCACGTACCGTTCCTGGAAGCAGACCGGCGACGACATCGGGACGGCGCGTGAACTCGCCGCCGACGACCCGGACTTCGCCGCCGAGGTGAAGGAACTGGAGAAGCAGCGCGGGGAGCTGACCGAGAAGCTGCGGCTGCTGCTCGTTCCGCGCGACCCCAGCGACGACAAGGACGTCATCCTCGAGGTCAAGGCGGGCGCAGGCGGCGACGAGTCCGCACTGTTCGCCGGCGACCTGCTGCGCATGTATCTGCGGTACGCGGAGCGCGTCGGCTGGAAGACCGAGATCATCGACGCCACCGAGTCCGAGCTCGGCGGCTACAAGGACGTTCAGGTCGCCGTGAAGACCAAGGGCGGTCAGGGCGCGACCGAGCCCGGCCAGGGCGTGTGGGCACGGCTGAAGTACGAGGGCGGTGTGCATCGCGTGCAGCGCGTACCCGCCACCGAGTCCCAGGGCCGCATCCACACCTCCGCGGCGGGTGTGCTCGTCACGCCCGAGGCCGAGGAGATCGACGTCGAGATCCACGCGAACGACCTGCGCATCGACGTCTACCGGTCGTCGGGTCCCGGCGGCCAGTCCGTCAACACCACCGACTCCGCCGTGCGCATCACCCACCTGCCGACCGGCATCGTCGCCTCCTGCCAGAACGAGAAGAGCCAGCTCCAGAACAAGGAGCAGGCCATGCGTATCCTGCGCTCCAGGCTGCTTGCCGCGGCACAGGAGGAGGCCGAGAAGGAGGCCGCGGACGCGCGCCGCAGCCAGGTGCGCACCGTGGACCGCTCCGAGAAGATCCGGACGTACAACTTCCCGGAAAACCGGATCTCGGACCACCGCGTCGGCTTCAAGGCGTACAACTTGGACCAGGTGCTCGACGGGGAACTGGACGCTGTGATCCAGGCCTGTGTCGACGCCGACTCCGCGGCCAAGCTCGCCGCCGCCCAGTAGGGCGCGCCGAGCCCCGAATCCCGCACGAACCCGCACCCGCGGGCCCGCACCAACGCACCGCACCGGAGGACCAGAGGGTGAACCTGCTGCTTGCCGAGGTGGCTCAGGCCACCCAGCGGCTGGCCGACGCCGGCGTGCCGTCCCCGCGATTCGACGCGGAGGAGCTCGCCGCGTTCGTGCACGGCGTGAAGCGGGGGGAGCTGCACCTCGTCAAGGACGCGGACTTCGACGCCCGTTACTGGGAAGCCGTCGCCCGCCGGGAGGCCCGCGAGCCGCTGCAGCACATCACCGGGCGCGCCTTCTTCCGCTTTCTGGAACTCCAGGTCGGCCCCGGTGTCTTCGTGCCCCGCCCCGAGACCGAGTCGGTCGTCGGCTGGGCCATAGAGGCCGTGCGGGCGATGGACGTCGTCGAGCCGCTCATCGTCGACCTGTGCACGGGCTCGGGTGCGATCGCCCTCGCCATGGCCCAGGAGGTGCCGCGTTCGCGCGTGCACGCCGTGGAGCTGTCGGACGACGCCCTGACGTGGACCCGGAAGAACGCCCAGGATTCCAGGGTCACCGTCCACCAGGGCGACGCGCTGAGCGCCCTGCCCGAACTCGACGGCCAGGTCGACCTGGTCATCTCCAACCCGCCGTACATCCCGCTCACCGAGTGGGAGTACGTCGCCCCCGAGGCCCGCGACCACGATCCGCAGATGGCCCTGTTCTCCGGCGAGGACGGACTGGACACCATCCGCGGCATCGAGCGCACCGCACACCGGCTGCTGCGCCCGGGCGGCCTCGTCGTCGTCGAGCACGCCGACACCCAGGGCGGCCAGGTGCCGTGGATCTTCAACGAGGAATCCGGCTGGGCCGACGCCGCCGACCACCCCGACCTCAACAAGCGGCCGCGGTTCGCGACCGCGCGCAAGGCGATGCCGTGAGTGCTTCGCGATCAACCGTCGACGCACGCTTGGGCCCCTCGTGGGGGTCCCCCCGCCGAAGGCAGGGGGAGAACCGAGTGCTCAACAAGAAGGAGGCCCGCTGATGGCACGGCGATACGACTGCAACGACGCGACCGACCGTTCGACGGGGCTGCGCGAAGCCGCATCGGCGGTCCGCCGCGGCGAGCTCGTCGTGCTGCCCACCGACACCGTGTACGGGATCGGTGCGGACGCCTTCACCTCCGAGGCCGTCGCCGACCTGCTCGACGCCAAGGGACGCGGCCGGAACATGCCCACCCCTGTCCTCATCGGCTCCCCGAACACCCTGCACGGCCTGGTCACCGACTTCTCCGAGCAGGCCTGGGAGCTCGTCGACGCCTTCTGGCCGGGCGCGCTGACGCTGGTCGCCAAGCACCAGCCGTCGCTGCAGTGGGACCTGGGCGACACCCGGGGAACCGTCGCGATCCGGATGCCGCTGCACCCGGTCGCCATCGAACTGCTCACCGAGGTGGGCCCGATGGCGGTCTCCAGCGCCAACCTCACGGGACACCCCTCTCCTGAGGACTGCGACGCTGCGCAGGAGATGCTCGGCGACTCCGTCTCCGTGTATCTGGACGGCGGCCCCACCCCGGGCATCGTGCCGTCCTCGATCGTCGACGTCACGGGCAAGGTCCCCGTTCTGCTGCGCCAGGGAGCGCTCTCGGCGGACGAGCTGCGCAAGGTCGTACCCGACCTCGAGGTGGCCAATTGACCGCCCCTGAGGGGCGTGGAATAGCGGAACCCGGCAAAGCGGCCTCCACCTTCCGCATCCTCCACGTCAGCACCGGCAACGTCTGCCGCTCGCCCATCACCGAGCGGCTGACCCGCCATGCCCTGAGCGACCGCCTCGGCGATCCCCTCACGGGCGGCCTGATCGTGGAGAGCGCAGGCACCTGGGGCCACGAGGGCGCCCCGATGGAGGCGAACGCCGAGGTCGTCCTCGCCGACTTCGGCGCGGACGCGAGCGGCTTCGTGGGACGTGAACTGCTCGACGAGCATGTGATCCGCGCGGATCTGGTCCTCACGGCGACCCGTGACCACCGCGCGCAGGTCATCTCGATGGGGCACTCGGCGGGCCTGCGGACCTTCACGCTGAAGGAGTTCACCCGCCTGGTGCGGGCGATCGATCCGGCCACCCTGCCCGACCCGCGCGAGGACGGCGTGGTCGAGCGCGCGCGTGCGCTCGTGCGCGCGGCCGCGGCTCTACGCGGGTGGCTTCTGGCGCCGAGCCCGGACGCGGACGAGGTCTTCGACCCGTACGGGGCGCCCATCACGTTCTTCCGCTCGATCGGCGACGAGATCCACCAGGCGCTGGACCCGGTGGTCACCGCGCTGACGGGCGTTTCCCCCACCCGCCCGCGCCCGTAACCGGACTCCGCCCGCACCCGCTACCGCTGCGGAGGCGCTGGGGCCGGCCCGGCAGCGCACACGGTCGCCGCGAACGGCGCGCGCTCGCACCGCCCCGGTCCTACATTGGAGGTGCCGCCGCTCCTCCGAGGCCCGGAGCCGTCATGTCCGTCACCCACGAAGTCAGTTCCGCACCGGCCGTTTACGCGAGCCAGTCCTTCGAGGCGCTGCGCCGCCAGGACCCGCAGGCCGCCGACATCCTGTACGGCGAGGGCCGTCGACAGGCCACGACGCTGCAGCTCATCGCGGCGGAGAACTTCACCTCGCCCGCGGTCCTCGCCGCCCTCGGGTCGCCGCTCGCCAACAAGTACGCCGAGGGCTATCCGGGTGCCCGGCACCACGGCGGCTGCGAGCTCGTCGACATCGCGGAGCGGCTGGCCGTCGACCGGGCGCGCACCCTTTTCGGCGCCGAACACGCCAATGTCCAGCCCCATTCCGGCTCCTCGGCCGTCCTCGCGGCGTACGCGGCGCTGCTGAAACCGGGCGACACCGTGCTCGCCATGGGACTGCCGTACGGCGGCCATCTCACCCACGGCTCTCCCGCGAACTTCTCCGGCCGGTGGTTCGACTTCGCCGCCTACGGGGTCGACGCGGAGACCGGCCTCATCGACTACGAACAGGTCCGCACGCTCGCGCGGCAGCTCAAGCCCAAGGCGATCGTCTGCGGTTCGATCTCCTACCCCCGCCACCCCGACTATGCGACGTTCCGTGAGATCGCCGACGAGGTGGGCGCCTATCTCATCGCCGATGCCGCGCATCCCATCGGTCTGGTGGCGGGCGGCGCCGCACCCAGCCCCGTCCCCTACGCGGACGTGGTCTGCGCCACCACGCACAAGGTGCTGCGCGGGCCGCGGGGCGGAATGATCCTGTGCGGCGCGGACCTGGCCGACTGCATCGACCGCGCGGTCTTCCCGTTCACCCAGGGCGGCGCGCAGATGCACACGATCGCGGCGAAGGCGGTCGCGTTCGGTGAAGCGGCGACGCCGGCGTTCGCGGCGTACGCCCATCAGGTGGTCGCCAACGCACGGGCACTCGCCGAGGGCCTGGAGGCGGAGGGCTTCGCCGTGCTCACGGGCGGCACGGACACCCATATCGTCGGCGCGGACCCGGCTCCGCTGGGTATCGACGGGCGTATCGCGCGCAGCCGTCTTGCCGCGGCGGGCATGGTTCTCGACACATGTGCCCTGCCGTACGGCGGCGGGCGGGGCATCCGGCTCGGGACCGCGGCGGTCACCACCCAGGGCATGGGCCGGCCGGAGATGGCGCACATCGCCACCCTGTTCGGGGAGGCGATCCGGGAGGAGGGCCGGGTACTCGATCAGGTGCAGGAGATCACGGCACGCTTCCCGCCGTACCCGCGCTGAGCCGGGCGGGGGTCGGGAGGCGGCCTCGGGCGGGTGCAACTGCCGCCCGTTCCGCGTCGTCCTATGTCTTAAGGTGTGGAGCGGCGCGTCGTCCAACACATGGGGAACCATTGCGCGAGTACCTGCTGACGCTCTGTGTCACGGTCGCGGTGACATATCTGCTGACCGGACCGGTGCGGAAGTTCGCCATCGCCGCCGGCGCGATGCCGGAGATCCGTGCACGTGACGTGCACCGGGAACCGACACCGCGGCTCGGCGGTATCGCCATGTTCGGCGGCCTGTGCGCGGGGCTGCTCTTCGCGGACCATCTCGCGAATCTGAACGACGTCTTCGAGCTGTCGAACGAGCCGCGGGCGCTGCTCTCGGGCGCGGCCCTGATCTGGCTGATCGGTGTCCTCGACGACAAGTTCGAGATCGACGCCCTGATCAAGCTCGGCGGCCAGATGATTGCCGCGGGTGTGATGGTCGCGCAGGGTCTGACCATCCTGTGGATCCCCGTGCCCGGCGTCGGCACGGTCTCACTGACGGCATGGCAGGGGAATCTGCTGACGGTCGCGCTGGTGGTCATCACCATCAACGCGGTCAACTTCGTCGACGGCCTCGACGGGCTCGCGGCGGGCATGGTGTGCATCACCTCGGGCGCGTTCTTCATGTACGCCTATCGCCTCTGGTACGGCTACGGGATCGAGGAGGCGGCCCCCGCGACGCTGTTCGCCGCCATCCTGATGGGCATGTGCCTCGGCTTCCTGCCGCACAACATGCATCCGGCGCGGATCTTCATGGGCGACTCGGGCTCGATGCTCATCGGTCTGGTGCTGGCCGCCGGCGCGATCTCCATCACGGGGCAGGTGGACCCGGACCGGCTGGGCATCTTCGTCGGCGGCGAGCGGGCGGCGACGCACGCGATGCTTCCGGTCTTCATTCCGCTGCTGCTGCCGCTGACGATCACGGCGCTTCCGGTCGCCGACCTGCTGCTGGCGATCGTCCGTCGCACCTGGCGGGGCCAGTCGCCGTTCGCTGCGGACCGCGGTCACCTCCACCACCGTCTGCTGGAGATCGGCCACTCCCACAGCCGCGCGGTGCTGATCATGTACTTCTGGTCGGCGCTGATCGCGTTCGGCACGGTGGCGTACTCGGTGAACGCGGGCTCGATGTGGATCGTGCTGCTGATCGTGGCGCTGAGCGCGGCGGGCCTGGTCCTGTTGCTGCTGCCCCGCTTCACACCGCGCGCCCCGAAGTGGGCGGAGTCGTTCGTGCCGCCCCGCTACCGGCGCGGCGGGCGGGCGGCGGGATCCGCGGGGGAGCGGACGACGCCTGTGGCGTCCGGGCACGACGACGAGGACCGGGTGCCGGTCGGGGTGGGAGTGAGCGGCATGAACGGCGCGACGGCGGTGGGTGCGCGGGCCCGGTTCCCGGAGCGGGACAGCGTGCGGTCGGGCCGCTGACGGCGCCCCACGGCCGTACCTCCATGGGGGTAAGTCCCCGGCGGTAAGCTGACAAGGCCGACGCAGAGTGCCGCATTACCAGACATAACGACCTGTTGTCGCGCACACACGCGCGCACTCACTCTCATGTGTGAGAGTTGGCACACCTCTGGGTAAAGACCTCATCAAATAGTTTGTGATACCGTTCACGAGACCCGGAGACAGCGCCGAAGGACCGTAGTGCGACGGTCCGTTGGCCCCGAGGAACCGTCTCGGACCGGGCCTACGCTCGTCCATGACGACACCACTGCCCCCACCAAGCAAGCGGAGCTGCCGCCATGCCGTCCAATGACGCACGCACTCTTCTTCTCGCCGCCGTGCCCACTGCTGCCGCCGGCGCGATCGCCGCTGTGATCAGTGGAGTGGTCGCCGGTGGAAAGGGAGCGCTCGGCGCAGTGGTCGGCACCCTGGTGGTGATCCTCTTCATGGGGATGGGCATGCTGGTGCTCCAGCGGACGGCCAAGAACTTCCCGCACCTGTTCCAGGCGATGGGGCTGATGCTCTACACCGCCCAGCTGCTGTTGCTTCTCGTCTTCATGGCGGTGTTCCAGGACACCAGCCTGTTCAACGCCAAGGCCTTCGCCTTCACGCTTCTCGCGTCGACCCTCGTGTGGGTCTCCGCCCAGGCGCGTGCCTATATGAAGGCGAAGATCCTCTACGTCGACCCCGAGTCCGCCAAGGGTGAAACGCCCGTCAAGAGCGGCTCGACGACGTGAGAGGTAGGGGCGGGATAAATGGCCGTTCGGGATCCTGCTATCGTCCGGTGCCAACTGCGGCACTGCGGGCGCGGGCATCTGAGCTGACGCCTGTTCCATCGCGAGGCTCACTGCCTGACAGCCGCCCCCACATCCGAAACACCAGTCCAGTGCCGAACCGCGGCGGCATGCCGCGCCGACACAACGAGGTTGCCGTACCTATGCGCCACGCTGAAGGAGCCCGCGGTGAGTGCTGACCCCCAGATGCTCGCCTTCGACGCAAGCTGTCAGATCTTCAGGGACTGTGGCTTCCCGGCACCCGGGCTCCATTCCTTCCTGTTCAAGCCCATCTTCACCGTCGGCAGCTTCGAGTTCAACAAGGCGATGCTGCTGGCATTCCTCGCGTCGATCGTCGTCGTCGGGTTCTTCTGGGCGGCGTTCAGCAAGCCGAAGCTGGTTCCCGGCAAGCTGCAGATGGTCGGCGAGGCCGGTTACGACTTCGTCCGCCGCGGGATCGTCTACGAGATCATGGGCAAGAAGGACGGCGAGAAGTACGTCCCGCTGATGGTCTCCCTGTTCTTCTTCATCTGGATCATGAACCTCTGGTCCGTGATTCCGCTGGCCCAGTTCCCGGTGACGTCGATCATCGCCTACCCCCTGGGCATGGCGCTCCTGGTCTACGTGCTGTGGGTGAGCCTGACCTTCAAGACGCACGGCTTCGTGGGCGGCTGGAAGAACATCACCGGCTACGACAACTCGCTCGGCCCGGTCAAGTGGCTCGTCGCGTTCATCGACCTCTTCTCCAACCTGCTGATCCGGCCGTTCACCCACGCGGTCCGGCTCTTCGCGAACATGTTCGCGGGCCACATGCTGCTGGTGATGTTCACCCTCGCCAGCTGGTACCTGCTCAACGGCATCGGCATCGTCTATGCCGGCACGTCGTTCGTGATGGTCATCGTCATGACCGGCTTCGAGCTCTTCATCCAGGCTGTTCAGGCATACGTCTTCGTGCTCCTGGCCTGCAGCTACCTCCAGGGCGCGCTCGCCAAGAGCCACTGAGCGACCCGACCCCCCTGCCCAACAGACGTCCGGTGGCCAACCCCCACCGGTCCGTGAAAGAGAAGGAAGAACTGGCATGTCCCAGACCCTTGCCGCCGTCACCGGCAACCTCGGCTCCATCGGTTACGGCCTTGCCGCCATCGGCCCCGGCGTCGGCGTCGGCATCATCTTCGGTAACGGCACCCAGGCTCTCGCCCGTCAGCCCGAGGCGGCCGGTCTGATCCGTACCAACCAGATCATGGGTTTCGCCTTCTGTGAGGCGCTTGCCCTCATCGGCATCGTCATGGGCTTCGTCTTCCGTACCTGATCGTCGGACGACAGCCCAACCCCATTACGGAAGGCATTGATGTGAACCCTCTGGTTCAGCTCGCGGCTGTGGAGGAGCAGAATCCGCTCATTCCGCACCTCGATGAGCTTGTCATCGGCCTGATCGCCTTTGCCATCGTCTTCTTCTTCCTCGCGAAGAAGCTCCTCCCGAACATCAACCGTGTTCTGGAAGAGCGTCGTGAGGCCATCGAAGGCGGTATCGAGAAGGCCGATGCGGCCAAGATCGAGGCCGAGAGCGTGCTCGAGCAGTACAAGGCTCAGCTCGCCGAGGCCCGCCACGAGGCCGCCCGGCTGCGCCAGGAGGCCACCGAGCAGGGCACCGCGATCATCCAGGAGATGAAGGCGGAAGGCCAGCGGCAGCGCGAGGAGATCATCGCTGCCGGCCACGCCCAGATCGCGGCCGACCGCAAGGCTGCGGCCGCTGCGCTGCGTCAGGACGTGGGCAAGCTCGCCACCGACCTGGCCGGCAAGCTCGTCGGCGAGTCCCTCGAGGACCACGCCCGTCAGAGCCGCACCATCGACCGCTTCCTCGACTCGCTCGAGGACGGCGCTTCGAAGGCCGAGGCCGGCCGATGAACGGAGCCAGCCGCGAGGCACTGGCCGCCGCGCACGAGTCGCTCGACGCGCTGACCGACAACTCGTCGGTCGACGCGGCGAAGCTCGCCGGCGAGCTGGCTGCCGTCACCGCGCTGCTCGACCGTGAGGTGTCGCTGCGTCGGGTCCTGACCGACCCGGCGCAGGCCGGCGAGGCCAAGGCCGAGCTGGCCGGGCGCATCTTCGGTGGTCAGGTGGGTGGCGAGGCCGCCGATCTGATCAAGGGCATGGTCCGGTCCCGCTGGTCGCAGTCGCGCGACCTGGTCGACTCGCTCGAGGAACTGGCGAACACCGCCGACCTCACCGCCGCGCAGCAGACCGGTGCTCTCGACAACGTCGAGGACGAGCTGTTCCGGTTCGGCCGGATCCTCTCGTCCAGCACGGAACTGCGGTCCGCGCTGACCAACCGGTCCGCGTCGGCCGCCGCCAAGGGCGGGCTGCTGAGCGGTCTGCTCGGCGGCAAGACCCAGGCGGTCACCGAGCGTCTGATCATCCGCCTTGTCACGCACCCTCGTGGACGTAGCCTGGAAGCGGGACTCGACTCCCTGTCCAAGCTCGCCGCGGCGCGGCGGGACCGGATGGTCGCCGTGGTCACCTCAGCGGTGCCGCTGACCGATGCGCAGAAGCAACGCCTCGGCGCAGGGCTGGCGCGGGTGTACGGCCGCGAGATGCACCTCAATCTCGAAGTGGACCCCGAGGTCCTCGGCGGGATCTCGGTGCGGGTGGGCGACGAGATCATCAACGGCACCATCGCGGATCGTCTCGACGAGGCGAAGCGCCGGATCGCCGGCTGACAGCGCTCAGCGACGCATTAACTGAAATTGGCAAGACCAGCGGCCCGGTTGGGCCGTGCAGAGATTGCAGAAGATTCCTGGGGGTCGGCCCCCAGACCCCCAAAGAAACTTCGGGCCCAACAAGGAGAGCAGGGAACCCAGATGGCGGAGCTCACGATCCGGCCGGAGGAGATCCGGGACGCGCTGGAGAACTTTGTCCAGTCGTACCAGCCGGACGCGGCCTCGCGCGAGGAGGTCGGCACGGTCAGCCTGGCCGGCGACGGTATCGCGAAGGTCGAGGGTCTTCCCTCGGCCATGGCGAACGAGCTGCTGAAGTTCGAGGACGGCACCCTCGGTCTCGCCCTCAACCTCGAGGAGCGCGAGATCGGTGCGATCGTCCTCGGCGAGTTCAGCGGCATCGAGGAGGGCCAGTCGGTCACCCGCACCGGCGAGGTGCTGTCCGTCGCCGTGGGCGAGGGCTACCTCGGCCGTGTCGTCGACCCGCTCGGCAACGCGATCGACGGCCTCGGCGAGATCGAGACCTCGGGCCGCCGCGCCCTTGAACTGCAGGCCCCCACGGTCATGCAGCGCAAGTCGGTGCACGAGCCCATGGAGACCGGCTACAAGGCCGTCGACGCGATGACGCCGATCGGCCGTGGCCAGCGTCAGCTGATCATCGGTGACCGTCAGACCGGCAAGACCGCCCTGGCCGTCGACACGATCATCAACCAGCGCGACAACTGGCGCTCGGGCGACGTGAACAAGCAGGTTCGCTGCATCTACGTCGCCATCGGCCAGAAGGGCTCGACCATCGCGTCCGTGCGCGGCGCTCTGGAAGAGGCCGGCGCGCTCGAGTACACGACGATCGTCGCCGCCCCGGCGTCCGACCCGGCGGGCTTCAAGTACCTTGCCCCGTACACCGGTTCGGCCATCGGTCAGCAGTGGATGTACGAGGGCAAGCACGTCCTCATCATCTTCGACGACCTCTCGAAGCAGGCCGACGCCTACCGCGCCGTGTCCCTGCTGCTGCGTCGTCCGCCGGGCCGCGAGGCCTACCCGGGTGACGTCTTCTACCTGCACTCGCGTCTGCTGGAGCGCTGCGCCAAGCTCTCCGACGACATGGGCGCCGGTTCGATGACGGGTCTGCCGATCGTCGAGACCAAGGCCAACGACGTGTCGGCGTTCATCCCGACCAACGTCATCTCCATCACCGACGGCCAGTGCTTCCTGGAGTCCGACCTGTTCAACGCCGGTCAGCGTCCGGCCCTGAACGTCGGTATCTCGGTCTCCCGAGTCGGTGGCTCCGCCCAGCACAAGGCGATGCGCCAGGTCTCCGGCCGTCTGCGTGTGGACCTCGCCCAGTACCGCGAGCTGGAGGCGTTCGCCGCCTTCGGTTCCGACCTGGACGCCGCGTCCAAGGCTTCGCTGGAGCGCGGTAAGCGCATGGTCGAGCTGCTCAAGCAGCCGCAGTACCAGCCGATGCCGACCGAGGACCAGGTCGTCTCCGTCTGGGCCGGCACCACCGGCCGCATGGACGACGTCCCGGTTCAGGACATCCGCCGGTTCGAGCGCGAGCTGCTGGAGTACCTGCACCGCGAGGAGTCGGGTCTGATGATCTCGATCCGCGAGGGCGCCAAGATGTCGGACGACACGCTGACCAAGGTCGCGGACTCCATCGCGGACTTCAAGAAGCAGTTCGAGACCTTCGACGGCAAGCTGCTCGGCGAGGACGCCCCGGCCGCCGTCAACGTCTCCAAGTGACGACGGAAGGGACCTGACTCATGGGAGCGCAGCTCCGGGTCTACAAGCGTCGCATCCGGTCCGTCACCGCGACGAAGAAGATCACCAAGGCGATGGAGATGATCGCCGCCTCGCGCATCGTCAAGGCGCAGCGCAAGGTGGCGGCCTCCACGCCGTACGCGACCGAGCTCACCCGCGCGGTCACTGCGGTGGCGACCGGATCGAACACCAAGCACCCCCTGACCACGGAGGCCGAGTCTCCGGCGCGGGCCGCGATTCTGCTCATCACGAGCGACCGCGGTCTGGCCGGCGGCTACTCCTCCAACGCCATCAAGGCGGCCGACCGGCTCACCGAGCGGCTCCGCGGCGAGGGCAAGGAGGTCGACACGTACATCGTCGGCCGCAAGGGTGTCGCCTACTACGGCTTCCGTGAGCTCAAGGTCACGGACTCGTGGACCGGGTTCACGGACAGCCCGGACTACGCGGACGCCAAGAAGGTTGCCGCACCGCTCATCGAGGCTGTCCAGCTGGACACCGCGGAGGGCGGCGTCGACGAGCTGCACATCGTCTTCACGGAGTTCGTGTCGATGATGACGCAGACGCCCGTCGACGACCGGATGCTGCCGCTCAGCCTCGACGAGGCCGTGGAGGAGACGGGCGCGAAGGACGAGATCCTTCCGCTGTTCGACTTCGAGCCGTCGGCGGAGGACGTCCTCGACGCCCTGCTGCCGCGCTATGTCGAGAGCCGCATCTACAACGCCCTGCTGCAGGCCGCCGCTTCCGAGCACGCGGCCCGCCGTCGGGCGATGAAGTCGGCCACCGACAACGCGGGCGAGCTGATCAACACGCTCTCCCGACTTGCCAACGCGGCCCGCCAGGCCGAAATCACCCAGGAAATCAGCGAGATCGTCGGTGGCTCCAGCGCCTTGGCCGACGCGACCGCGGGGAGTGACAAGTAATGACGACCACTGTTGAGACGGCCGCCGCCACGGGCCGCGTCGCCCGGGTCATCGGCCCGGTCGTCGACGTGGAGTTCCCCGTCGACGCGATGCCGGAGATCTACAACGCCCTGCACGTCGAGGTCGCAGACCCGGCCCAGGACGGCGCCAAGAAGACGCTGACGCTCGAGGTGTCCCAGCACCTCGGTGACGGCATCGTCCGCACCATCTCGATGCAGCCCACCGACGGCCTGGTCCGCCAGGCCCCGGTGACCGACACGGGCGTGGGCATCAGCGTCCCCGTCGGCGACTTCACCAAGGGCAAGGTGTTCAACACCCTCGGTGAGGTGCTGAACCACCCCGAGGAGAACGCCAACGTCGGTGAGCGCTGGCCGATCCACCGCAAGGCCCCGGCCTTCGACCAGCTCGAGTCCAAGACCGAGATGTTCGAGACCGGCCTGAAGGTCGTCGACCTTCTCACCCCGTACGTCAAGGGTGGAAAGATCGGTCTGTTCGGTGGTGCCGGTGTCGGCAAGACCGTTCTGATCCAGGAAATGATCATGCGTGTCGCCAACCTCCACGAGGGCGTTTCCGTCTTCGCGGGTGTCGGTGAGCGTACGCGTGAGGGCAACGACCTGATCGCGGAGATGGAGGAGTCCGGCGTTCTCGACAAGACCGCGCTGGTCTTCGGTCAGATGGACGAGCCCCCGGGCACCCGTCTGCGCGTCGCCCTGGCCGGTCTGACCATGGCGGAGTACTTCCGCGATGTGCAGAAGCAGGACGTGCTCTTCTTCATCGACAACATCTTCCGGTTCACCCAGGCCGGTTCCGAGGTGTCCACCCTGCTCGGCCGTATGCCGTCCGCGGTGGGTTACCAGCCGAACCTGGCGGACGAGATGGGTCTGCTGCAGGAGCGCATCACCTCGACGCGTGGTCACTCGATCACCTCGATGCAGGCGATCTACGTCCCCGCGGACGACCTGACCGACCCGGCGCCGGCCACCACCTTCGCCCACCTCGACGCGACGACGGTTCTCTCCCGTCCGATCTCCGAGAAGGGCATCTACCCCGCGGTGGACCCGCTGGACTCGACGTCCCGCATCCTGGACCCGCGCTACATCGCGCAGGACCACTACGAGGCCGCCATGCGCGTCAAGGGGATCCTGCAGAAGTACAAGGACCTCCAGGACATCATCGCGATCCTCGGTATCGACGAGCTGGGCGAGGAGGACAAGCTCGTTGTCCACCGTGCCCGTCGTGTCGAGCGCTTCCTGTCCCAGAACACCCACGCGGCGAAGCAGTTCACCGGCGTGGACGGTTCGGACGTGCCGCTCGACGAGTCGATCGCCGCGTTCAACTCGATCTGCGACGGTGAGTACGACCACTTCCCCGAGCAGGCGTTCTTCATGTGCGGTGGTCTTGAGGACCTCAAGAACAACGCCAAGGAGCTCGGCGTCTCCTGAGTCCCATGACTCGCTGAAGAGGGGCGGGTTCCGTCCCGCCCCTCTTCGCACGCCTTTCCCGGGCCTCGCCCGGGACAGCCCCCGGCGCTCCGGCGTCCGGAGCCCTATTAGACTTATGACCCAACACCCGGCATGACCGCCGGGTGGTGACCCGAGGAGCCACCCTTGGCTGCTGAGCTGCACGTCGAGCTGGTCGCCGCGGACCGTAGTGTCTGGTCCGGCGAGGCCACCCTGGTCGTCGCGCGCACCACGTCCGGCGACATCGGCGTCATGCCCGGTCACCAGCCGCTGCTCGGTGTGCTGGAGTCGGGCCCGGTGACCATCCGTACGAGTGAGGGCGGCACTGTCGTCGCCGCCGTCCATGGCGGATTCATCTCGTTCGCGGACAACAAGCTGTCGCTGCTGGCGGAAATCGCCGAGCTGGCGGATGAGATCGATGTCCAGCGCGCGGAGCGTGCGCTGGACCGCGCCAAGTCGGACACGGACGCCGCCGCCGAGCGTCGCGCCGACGTCCGGCTGCGTGCGGTGGCGGTGCACTAGCACCCCGCCGACAGGTTTGTCCCTCAGCCGCGGCCCGGGCTGGAGCTTCTCCAGACCGTGCCGCGGCTGAGGCGATGCAGGTGCAGGTGCACGTGGTATTCGGTTTTACGGGACGATGCGAGGAGGTCGGTGGAGATGTTCCTCGCTCTTCTTGTGAGCGGCCTGGTCGTCCTGCTGGTGGTGGTCGCTCTCTTGGTCTTCGGTCTCCGCAGGCGGCTGATCCAGCGCTCCGGGGGGACCTTCGACTGCAGTCTGCGCTGGAACGTCCCCGAGGAGGGAGACCCTTCCAGCAAGGGCTGGGTGTACGGAGTCGCCCGCTACAGCGGTGACCGGATCGAGTGGTACCGGGTCTTCTCGTACGCTCCCCGTCCTCGGCGCACGCTGGAGCGTTCCGCCATCGAGGTGCTGGCCCGGCGCACGCCGGACAGCGAGGAGGAGCTCGCCCTGCTGTCGGACTCCGTGGTCCTGGGCTGTCTGCACCGCGGCACCCGTCTGGAGCTGGCGATGAGCGAGGACGCCCTGACGGGCTTCCTCGCCTGGCTGGAGGCGGCACCTCCGGGCCAGCGAGTCAATGTGGCCTGAGGGCTTTCGCGCAGGCGGGGCCCTGTCCGGGGCACGTGCACGCGGCCTGATCGTTCGGACATGACGAAGCCCGGGAGAGGGGACTCTCCCGGGCTTCGCGGTCAGCTGGGTACTGCCCCGGGACTACCCGAGCCCGGTGTTGATCGCGCTGACCAGTTCCCCGTTCGTGGTGTCACCGCTGAACTCCCAGAAGAACGCTCCGCCCAGCCCCTGGCCGTTCGCCCAGCTCATCTTGGAGCGGATGGTCGTGGGGGTGTCGTAGCTCCACCAGTTGCTGCCGCAGTGCGCATAGGCCGTGCCGGCGATCGTGCCGTTCGCCGGGCAGCTGTTCTTGAGGACCTTGTAGTCCTCGATGCCCTGCTCGTACGTGCCCGCAGCCGGTCCGGTCGCCGTGCCGCCTGGGGCCGACTGGGTCACCCCGGTCCAGCCGCGTCCGTAGAAGCCGATGCCCAGCAGCAGCTTGGACGACGGCACGCCCTTCGCCTTGAACTTGGCGATCGCCTCGGCGGAGTTGAAGCCCGCCTGCGGGATGCCCGGGTACGAGGTGAGGGGGGAGTGCGGGGCGGTCGGGCCCTGGGCGGCCCAAGCGCCGAAGAAGTCGTACGTCATCACGTTGTACCAGTCGATGTACTGCGCGGCGCCGCCGTAGTCGGCGGCGTCGATCTTGCCGCCGGAGGAGGCGTCCGCCGTGACGGCCGCGGTGACCAGGTTGTTCGTGCCGAACTTGGCACGCATCGCCTGCATCATGTTCTTGAACGCCGCGGGACCGCTGGTGTCGCAGGACAGACCGCAGGCGTTCGGGTACTCCCAGTCCAGGTCGATGCCGTCGAAGACATCGGCCCAGCGCGGGTCCTCGACCAGGTCGTAGCAGGACTGGGCGAAGGCGGCCGGGTTCGCCGCGGCCTGGCCGAAGCCACCGGACCAGGTCCAGCCGCCGAACGACCACAGCACCTTGATGTTCGGGTACTTGGCCTTCAGCTTGCGCAGCTGGTTGAAGTTTCCGCGCAGCGGCTGGTCCCAGGTGTCGGCGACGCCGTCGACGGACTGGTCGGCGGTGTACGCCTTGTCGTAGTCGGCGTAGGCGTCACCGATGGTGCAGCGGCCGCCGGAGACGTTGCCGAAGGCGTAGTTGATGTGCGTGATCTTGGCTGCGGAGCCCGAGGTCACGAGGTTCTTCACGTGGTAGTTGCGCCCGTAGACGCCCCATTCGGTGAAGTAGCCCAGCTTGACCTTGCCACCGGGGCCGGGGCCCGGGTCGGTGCCGCCGCCGGTGGTGCGCACCGCGCGGGCGCCGCTGACGGGACCGGTCTGGTCGGCGCTGTCACGGGCCTGGACGCTGTAGGAGTAGTCGGTGCCAGCGGTCAGCCCGGTGTTGGTGTACGAGGTGCCGGTGACCGTGGCGACCTTGGCGCCGTCGCGCAGCACGTCGTAGTTCTTGATGCCCTTGTCGTCGGTGGCAGCGCTCCAGCTCAGCGTCACCGACGTGTTGGTGATGTTGCTCGCGCTCGGGGTGCCGGGTGCGGAAGGCGGGTTGTCGCCGGGGACGGAGCCGCCGTCGCAGGACGCGCCGTTGAGCTTGCAGCCGGAGGGGGAGCCGGGGCCGCTGCCGTTGAAGCCGAACGTGACGGAGGCGCCGGCGGCCAGCGTGCCGTTCCAGCTCTTGTTCTTCGCGGTCCAGTGGGTGCCCGAGCTCGTCACGTCCGCGTCCCATGCGGAGGTGACGGAGGTCCCGGAGGGGAAGTCCCACTCGACGGTCCAGGAGCTGAGGGCGGTGGTGCCGGTGTTCTTCACCGTCCACTTGCCCTCGAAGCCGGTGCCCCAGTCGGAGACCTTGGCGTACGTGGCGGTCGCCGAGGCGGCTGCCTCGGCGGGGGAGGCGAGGCCGACCATGGCGGCGAGGGGGAGGAGCAGCGCGGTCAGGCCCGCGGTCGCTCTGGCTCTGAGGCCCGGTCTGTTTCTGAGGGCGGATCTGCTTCTGGGGCGGGGCGCCCCGGTGACATGGGTGCTCAAGGAAGCTCCTCGAGTTGCGGACGGACAAGTCGGGGTGGTCCGTACTGCGCACACCGCGTGGCTCACCGCAGCGTGTGTGCCGTGAGAGTAGGAAGGTCTGGACCAATCGTCAATAGGTCCAGACCACAGGTGCCCGTGCTTCCGCAGAGGCCGCCGTCAGATCCCCAACTCCTGCGCCAGCACCGCCGCTTGGACCCGACTGCGCAGGTCGAGCTTTGCCAGCAGCCTGCTGACGTGGGTCTTCACCGTGGCCTCGGCCATCGACAGCCGCCTCGCGATCTCGGCGTTCGACAGCCCCTCCCCGAGACACGCCAGCACCTCGCGCTCACGACGGGTGAGCGCATCCAGCACCGCCGCGTCCCGCCCGCCCGGAGCCCGTGCGGGAGAGGGGGCGGCGAACTCCGCGATCAGCCGTCGCGTGACCGCGGGGGCGATCAGCCCCTCGCCGCGCGCCACGGTGCGCACCGCCAGGATCAGATCCTTCGCCTCCGTGTTCTTGAGCAGAAACCCCGCAGCTCCGGCACGCAGCGCCCCGAAGACGTACTCGTCGAGATCGAACGTCGTCAGTACCAGGACGTCCGCCAGCTTCTCCGCGACCACCTGCCGGGTGGCCGACACCCCGTCCAGCCGTGGCATCTGCACATCCATGAGCACCAGGTCGGGGCGCAGCTCCCGTGCCATCCGCACCGCCTCCTCCCCGTCCGCCGCCTCTCCCACGACGTCGATGTCCGGCGCGCTGCGCAGGATCAGCACCAGCCCGGCGCGCACCGCGCTCTGGTCCTCGGCGACCAGCACCCGGTACGTGCGCGGGACCTCACCCGCCGGCTCGTGCGGCTCGGCAGCGGGAGACGTCATGACCAGGGCTCCTTGTCGTTCAGTACAGGCAGGACGGCCCGTACGCACCAGATCTCCTGCGGCCCCTCGGGCGGCCCCTCGGCCGGGCCGGCCTCGAACGCCCCGTCCAGCAGCACGACCCGCTCCTCCATGCCGACCAGACCGGCACCCGAGCCGGGAGCGCGGGGTCCCGGGCGGCTGCCGTACGGGCTGGTCACCGCGACCGTGAGCGCATCAGGAGCGGCGGACACGATGACCTGCACCACGCCCGGATCCGCGTGCTTGATCGCATTGGTCAGCGACTCCTGCACGATGCGGTACGCCGCGAGCTCCACGGGCGCGGGCAGCGTGTCCCCCTCACCCCGGCGGTCGTCCAGCACGAACGTCAGCCCGCTCGACGACCCGTTCGTCCGGGCCTGTCCGACCAGCGCCTCCAGGCCGGCCAGGGTGGGCGCGGCTGCCGGTTCCGCGTCACCACTGCTGTCCCGCAACAGTCCGATCAGCCGGCGCATCTCCGCCAGGCCCTCGACGCTGTTCTCCCGGATCACCGTCAGCGCCTGCCGGGTCGTCGCCGCGTCGTCCAGGGAGATCGCCGCGGTGGAGTGGATCGCGATGGCAGAAAGGTGGTTGGCCACCATGTCATGCAGTTCCCTGGCCATCCGTGCCCGTTCCGCGACCACCGCCTGGGCGCGGTCCATCTCCGCGAGGAGTGCCGTCTGTTCGGCGCGCAGCCGGGCGGCGTCCGCCGCGTCGCGGTGGTTGCGCACGATCACGCCGGTGATGGCGGGGAAGAACGAGATCAGCCCGGTGACCACGCCGACCAGCAGGGCCTCGGGGCTGCGGAACCACACCAGGCACCCGATGGTGACCGCGATGGTGACCATGCCCGTGACGACCGGGATGCGCCGCGCCGCCCCGGGTGTCCCGTAGAGCACGGCGGCGTATGCCAGGTCGGCGAACATCATGACGGTGGCGATGTTGCCCTGGGTGAACTGGTCGCCGACCACCGCGACCGTGCCGACGAGCAGCGCGGTGCTCGGCGTGATCCGGCGCACCAACTCCAGCGCAGCCATCACGGCGAGCGGCACCAGCACCGTCCACTCCGGGAGCAGACCCCGGCTGCTCTGGGTGTGCAGACCGAGGGACCACAGCAGCACGCCGATGAGCAGACCGCCGACGGCGAGGAGCACGTCGTCGCGGTGAGGGCGGGGGAAGGTCACCACCCCATCAAACACGGAGCGGGTGCGCGGACGCCTCACCGTGGGGGCTGACCCGCGACTACATCGAACGATGCAGGCCCACTTCCTCACTGCCGACGACGATTCGGGCGCCGGCCGCCGCGAGGCTGGAGGAAACGACAAGGAGAGCTGCCGTGATCGTCGCGCTGATCGTGATCTGCGAGGTCGGCTTCTGGGTGCTGCTGGCCGCCGGACTCGCCGTCCGCTACCTGCTGAAGATGCCGCGCACCGGAGCCGCACTGCTGCTGTGCGAACCGTTGCTGGAGGTCGTGCTGCTGATCGTGACCGCGATCGACCTCAAGAACGGAGCAGACCCGAGCGCGAAGCACGGCCTCGCGGCGCTCTACATCGGCTACACCGTCGGCCACGGCCACCGCACCGTGAAGTGGCTCGACGGCCATGCCGCGCACCGGCTCGGCAACGCCCCGCCGCCGACCAGGCCGCCGCGCTACGGCATGGCCCGCGCCAAGCACGAGGGCAGGATCTGGCTCGGCACGCTCCTGGCGGCGGTCGTCACCACCGTGCTGCTCCAGATCGCGATCTGGTACGTGGGCGAAGCGGGCCGGACCGATTCACTGCAGAGCTGGATGTACACCGCCTGGCGGGGGGCCGGCATCCACGGCCTGATCGCTCTCTCGTACACGCTCTGGCCGAAGAAGGCACCCGTCCCCGAGCCGAAGGCCGACCGTGAGCCGGTCCGCGCGGACACGGACTAGGGTCTTTCGTTTGGATCAGGCCGGATCAGTGAGCGGGGTCTGGTGCGTGCGATCGCAAGGCGGAGGAGGGAGGCATGGCGGAGCCATGCCGACCGACGACAACGCGGCGAGCGTGCGTACCAGGGCACGCGAGGCCGGCAAGATCCGAACGAGAGGCCCTAGCGTTCGCCGCCCGGCACCCACAGCACGTCGCCGACCTCCTTGTTCGCCGTCCTGGCGAGAATGAACAGGAGGTCGGACAGGCGGTTGAGGTACGTCGCCGTCAGCGCGTTCATGCTCTCGCCGTGCACCTCCAGCGCCGCCCACGTCGAGCGTTCCGCCCGCCGTACGACCGTGCACGCCTGGTGCAGCAGCGCCGCGCCCGGCGTGCCGCCCGGCAGGATGAAGCTGCGCAGCTTGTCCAACTCCTCCAGGAATCGGTCGCAATCGGCCTCCAGCTTGTCGATGTAGGACTGCTCCACCCGCAGCGGCGGGTACTTCGGGTCCTCGACCACCGGCGTCGACAGGTCCGCGCCCACGTCGAACAGGTCGTTCTGCACCCGGACGAGAACCTTCACGACCTCCTCCCCGAGCTGTCCCAGGGCGATGGCCGTGCCGATGACGGCATTGGCCTCGTTGGCGTCGGCGTACGCGGCGATGCGCAGATCGGTCTTGGCGGTGCGGCTCATGTCGCCGAGAGCGGTGGTGCCCTGGTCGCCGGTACGGGTGTAGATGCGCGTCAGATTGACCATGCCGCAAGCGTAGTTACGCTCCGGCCGCGCGGAGCGCACGTGTGCCGACTGTCACGGAGAAGGCGACCGGGACGGCCGAAGCGGACGGGTGTGACCGCCCTCGAAAGCCCGCCCGCGGGGCCGAACGGCCGCCCGTCGGTGTGATGTCCGCCATGTGGGACGTGACGCGCATCTCTTCGTGGTCACACGGCACCTCACGGGCGCTAACCTCCGCCAGAGAGCGAATATGTAAACAGCTGTTAAGGGGTGTCGCAGTGGCCAGGAAGCTCGCCGTCATCGGGGCCGGACTCATGGGGTCCGGAATCGCGCAGGTCTCGGCGCAGGCCGGCTGGGACGTCGTCCTCCGCGATGTCACCGACGAGGCCCTGGCCCGCGGACGCGACGGCATCAAGGCGTCGTACGACCGCTTCGTCTCCAAGGGCAAGCTCGAAGCCGCCGACGCCGACGCGGCGTTGGCGCGCATCACCACCACGACCGACCTGGACGCCGTCGCCGACGCGGACATCGTCGTCGAGGCGGTCTTCGAGAAGCTCGAGGTCAAGCACGAGATCTTCCGCGCGCTCGACAAGATCGTGCGGGACGACGCCGTCCTCGCCTCCAACACCTCCGCCATCCCGATCACCAAGATCGCGGCCGTGACGGAGCGTCCGGAACGCGTCGTCGGCGCCCACTTCTTCTCGCCGGTGCCGATGATGCAGCTGTGCGAACTGGTGCGCGGCTACAAGACCAGCGACGAAACACTCGCCATCACGCGGGAGTTCGCCGAGTCCGTCGGCAAGACCTGCATCGTCGTCAACCGCGACGTCGCCGGATTCGTCACGACCCGCCTGATCTCGGCTCTCATCGTCGAGGCGGCGAAGCTTTACGAATCGGGCGTCGCCACCGCCGAGGACATCGACATCGCCTGCAAGCTGGGCTTCGGTCACGCGATGGGGCCGCTGGCCACCGCCGACCTGACCGGCGTCGACATCCTGCTGCACGCCACGAGCAACATCTACACCGAGTCGCAGGACGAGAAGTTCGCGCCGCCGGAGCTGATGCGCCGGATGGTGGACGCCGGTGACATCGGGCGCAAGAGCGGGCAGGGCTTCTACAAGCACTGAACCTTATTGACCGATTCGGTATCGCCCGCCGGGGTGAATTCGGTATCGGTTCGCTTACAAGCAGCAACCCTCGCGCTTGCGCGGCAGTCAGTTGTTGCAAGACGGACAAGTAACGAACACGGGGCAACGAAGAGATCTCAGGGGAGCGCATATGCACATCAGGGGCGACCACGCCGAGCTGGTCGTCGGGGGCCGCCTCGACGTCCGCAGCGCGGCGGACGCCCGTACGGTCCTGCACTCGGCCGTCGATGACGGTGTCGGCGACCTCGTGCTCGACCTGACTCGGCTCGACTCCTGGGACGCCACCGGACTCGGGGTGATCATGGGCGCGCACCGGCGGGCCGGCAGGTGCGGCCGCCGGCTGGTGCTGCGCGGCGTGCCGCCGCAGATGCAGAGACTCCTGGTCGCCACCAGGCTGCACCGCATCCTTGCCATCGAAGGCGGCATCGCGGCCGAATCGCTCCCCCGGGTCTGAGTCGGGTGCGATCGACAGGAGGCGCGCAAACCTCCTGAGACCGTGACGTCCCGGACGGCGCACGACCCCGACGGTTCCGCGATGCCGACAGAGCGTCTAGGGTTCGATCGCCCACCCTTTCGAAGGACCCATGAGGTGGGCACCGGACCGAAGCGACGGCGAGTGTGCAGAGAGGCCGGGAGGGCATCAGCACGCGGCTCCGGCCCCGGGATTCCAGTGATCTTGGCGGAGCGAAGCCAGGCAACCGTATCTAGGGGCTTTCACCATGGACAACGACAGCTTCGGCGAGGGCAAGGGCGTGGGACCGGCGCGGCCGCCGCGTGACGCGATCACGCCGGTCGGACAGTCCGCACCGGCTACCGCCCGCACCGTCCGGCTCGTGTCCGGCGACTTCCTGCTGACCGTCAACCCCGTCGACGGCAGCGAGATCGAACCCTGCCCGCCCGGGGAGCAGCCCTCCAGGCCGGTCCGCCGCACCGCGGCCGAACGCACCGAGCTGCAGCGCGCCGCACTGCCTCCCCTCCCGCCGGGACCCGCGTCGCCGAGGCTGCCCCTGCTGGAGCGTGACGAGGAACGCGAGCGCCTCGTCCGGCTGCTGAGCCAGGGCCGTTCCGTCCGGCTCACCGGCCCCTCGGGATCCGGCCGCAGCGCCCTCCTCGACGTTGTCGCCGACCAGTGCACGGAGCTCGCCCCCGACGGTGTCGTGCGCCTCAACGGCCACCACCGGGCACCCGGCGAACTCCTCCAGGATCTCTTCGCCGTCGTCTTCGCCTCGCCCGGTCACCGTCCCGACCGCAACGCCCTCGCCGGCTTCGTCCGCGACATCGGCGCCGTGGTGATCCTCGACGACCTGGAGTTCGGCGGCGCAGCGCTCGACGAGCTGCTCGACGCCGCGCCCGAATGCGCCTTCCTGCTCGCAGCGACGCCCGACGTCGCCGCTCCCTCCGCCGAATCGCCCCTGGAAGAGGTCTTCCTCGGCGGCCTGGGCCGCGCCACCGCGCTGGAGCTGCTCGAGCGCACCGTGGACCGGCCGCTGAGCGAGGAGGAGTCCAATTGGGCGGGCGACCTCTGGTTCGAGTCCGAGGGGCTGCCGCTGCGCTTCGTCCAGGCCGGCGCGCTGCTCCGGCAGTGCGACAACCTGCGTGGTGACCCGGAGGCGTTCGAGGAGTTCGCTCCGTTCGACGCGGCCCAGGGCAAGGACGTACCGCTGCCGACGCTGGGAGAGGGTGCGGCTCCCGCGCCGCTGCTCGCCTCACGGCTCGGCGAATCCGCCCGGCAGACCCTGCGCATCTCCGTCGCGCTCGGCGGCGAGGTGCCCCACCAGGCGCATCTGCCGGCGCTCATCGGGGACACGCACGCGGACGCGGCGCTCGGGGAGCTGATGAGCTGCGGACTGCTGTCCCCGGTCGGCCCGCGCTACCGGCTCGCCGCCGGGGTGCTCGCGCAGCTGCGCGAGAAGGGCTACGACGAGGACGCCGTCGCTCATGCTCACAACGCCGCACAGCACTACGCCTGGTGGTCCGGGCACCCGTCCGTCACGCCCGAGCGTGCCGTCGCCGAGGCGGACGCGGTCCTCGCCGCGCTCGGCGCGCTGGTTCCCGGCCACGACGCCGGCCACTCCAGCACGGCCGTCCTGCTCGCCCGCAGCGCGGCCCCCGTCTTCGCCGCCGGGCAGCACTGGGGCGCGTGGGAGCGGACGCTGCGGGTCGGCTCGGAGGCCGCCCGGATCTCGGGTGAGGTCGCCGAAGAGGCTTACTTCCACCACGAGTTGGGCGTCCTCGCGCTCTGCACCGGCAACCTCGACCGGGCCAGGGCAGAGCTGGAGGCATCGATCGCCATGCGCGGGGCGCTCGCCGACAAGAGCGGCACGGTCGCCGGGCGCCGGGCGCTGGCGCTCGTCGAGGACCGCACGAAGGTGCCGGGGCTCGCACCCAAGCCGGAGGCGCTGACCGTACGCGGCGAGGAGCCGGCCTCACCGGCCCGCGGTGTGGCGGCCCTGCGGCCGTTGTCCGGTCTGAGCGCCACGACCCCGAAACTGCCCCGTACGGACCTGGCGGAGCAGCCCGCGACCCTGGCGTCCCCTCCCGCGTCGCCGGGCCGCCGGCCCGCGCTCCTGGGCGGTGCCCGCCGCAACCTGGTCGCCGCCGGCGCGGGCGCGCTGCTCGCGGCCGTCCTCGGCACCGTCGTGACCCTCGGCGCCACCTCCGACAAGGAGGACCCGCCGGCGGACAACGTCAGGAACGGCCAGCCGGCGGACGACGATCTGCAGGACGACTGGGACACCCCGCAGGACCCGGCGGACGACACGTCGGACGCCCCCGACGACAAGGGCGCCACGAAGAAGCCGACGTCGTCGTCGACGCCGGGCGGCACGTCGTCCCCCGACGCGCCGTCGACCCCGGAGGAGTCCCCGTCGTCGACCGCATCGCAGCCTGGGACCCCGTCGGACACGCCGCGACCGCCGAGGCCGACACCGACGAAGACGACGCCGAAGCCGCCGTCTTCGACCCCGACGCCGACGCCGACACCCCCCACGGGGTCTCCGTCACCCTCCGACAGTCAGACGACGTCCCCGTCGGCCCCTGACGCCGGCACATCGGCGAGCGGCCCGACGGCCACGGAGGCGTCGGCGGCGCAGGTCATGTGACGCCGTGGCGGACCAGCCCTGTTCCGCGGGGCGGCGTGGTCCGTCGGGCTTGCCACGAAAGCCGGGGCGGACGGCGATCGCAATCGAGACGTCGGTGGCAAGGCGCGGTCGGATGCCGCGCATCCCGTGCGCACGGGACATGCCTCCGCGCGGCGGCGCGATCCTTCCGGGCGTACCTGCCGCGGAAGTGGGTGCCGATGGTGGTCGACAGGGCACGGTCGCCCCGTGCGGACCGCCCCTGCCACGGGCGTGGCGAGGGCGCGGCCCGGAGGGTCAGAACAGGCGGAGCTTGTCGTCCTCGATGCCGCGCAGCGCGTCGTAGTCCAGCACCACGCACCCGATTCCGCGGTCCGTCGCCAGGACGCGGGCCTGGGGCTTGATCTCCTGGGCCGCGAACACGCCCTTCACCGGCGCGAGATGCGGGTCGCGGTTGAGCAGGTCCAGATAGCGCGTGAGCTGTTCCACGCCGTCGATCTCACCGCGGCGTTTGATCTCCACCGCCACTGTCGCGCCGTCCGCGTCGCGGCACAGGATGTCCACCGGGCCGATGGCCGTGGGGTATTCGCGGCGGATGAGGCTGTATCCCTCGCCGAGTGTCTCGATCCGGTCGGCGAGCAGCTCCTGGAGGTGCGCTTCCACGCCGTCCTTGATGAGGCCGGGGTCCACTCCGAGCTCGTGCGACGAGTCGTGGAGGATTTCCTCCATCGTGATGATCAGTTTCTCGCCCGCTTTGTTCACCACGGTCCAGACGTCGTCGTCGCCCTCCTTCAACGTGCAGGGCGGCGACATCCAGTTCAGCGGTTTGTACGCCCGGTCGTCGGCGTGGATGGACACGCTGCCGTCCGCCTTGACCAGGATCAATCGAGGTGCGGAGGGCAGATGGGCGGTGAGCCGGCCCGCGTAGTCCACGGAGCAGCGGGCGATGACGAGACGCATGGTGCGCAACGCTACTCGACCGGTGCTGCCCCGCGCGATTCGCCCCGTCGCCTTCGAGGTCCTTCGGGTCGCCTGCCCCGATTCGCCCCCATCGTTATTTGGCCGGTTGTGTT
Source organism: Streptomyces sp. NPDC043812 (assembly GCF_056436245.1). Taxonomy (NCBI): domain Bacteria; kingdom Bacillati; phylum Actinomycetota; class Actinomycetes; order Kitasatosporales; family Streptomycetaceae; genus Streptomyces; species Streptomyces sp. NPDC043812. Next base: position 193,964 of record NZ_JBWKCY010000012.1, on the reverse strand, counting down.
CCCAATCTCCTGGTGCGCTCAAGACAGCGCACTTACCGTGGAAGCGGGAGGTTGCCGGTCGTGCACTCTGCGTCGTCCTACGTCGTTCGTATGTCGTCGTTTCGCTCGCTTCCTCCTTCCCTGCCCGTAAGGCCCCATTTGTCCGGGGCCGCGAGAGGAGAACCCATGTCGCTCGACGTCTCACCGGCGCTGTTGGAACAGGCCGAGCGAGGCGAGGTCGACGAAGCAGCTTTCGTCGACTGCGTCCGGACCTCCCTGCCCTACGCATGGGAGATGATCAGTTCTCTGGTGGCTCAGCTGAAGGTGGACGGCGGCGAGTTCGCCGACAACCAGACGCCTCCGCCGGACGAGCAGGCACGTGGTCAGCTGCTGCGCGCACTCGCGAGTGACGCGATTCGCGGTGCGCTCCAGCGGCATTTCGGTGTGCGTCTGGCTTTCCAGAACTGCCACCGCGTAGCGGTGTTCCCGATGGACTCCTCGGTGGACGAGCGGCTCGCCCGCTTCACTTCCGTTCGGGGCCAGCTGCTGAACCAGTCGCCCGAACTGCGCGACTGCTGAGGTCCGTACGAGTCCGTACGCGTGCGTACGACCCCGGCCGGGACGACGGGTCCGGCCGGGGGCGTAGGGGCGCGCTCAGGCGAGGAGCGGCAGTACCTCCGCGCCCAGCCGCCGTACGTTCTCCTCGGTGGCACTGAGATCGCCGGAGCCCTCCGCCAGCAGCGCGAAACGTGTGATGCCCGTCCGCTCGGCCGTCGCCGCGAGCCGGTCGGCCGCGAGGCGCGGAGTGCCCACCGGGTGCAGAGCGCACAGCAGTTCCGTGTAGGTCACGGGGTCGCGCATGGCGCGGTGCCGCCCGTCGACGGTGATGTGCGCGTCCAGGCCCTGCTTCAACCAGCCGGGCATCGCCTTCACCAGTGTCTCGGTCGCTTCCGTGGTGTCGTCGGCGATCTGGACGACCCCGGCAGACACATGACCGGCGCCCGCGATCTCGTCGGGGGTGCGGCCGGCGGCCAGCGCATGCCTGCGCCACAGGGCCACCATCTCCGCCTTCTCCTCGTCCCCGCAGTGCATCCCGAGCAGCATCGGCAGCCCGCGCTCGCCGGCGAGCTTCACGCTTTTCGGGGACGTGCACGCGACGACCACCTCCGGGCCGCCGGGCGGGCCGCCGAGCAGTTCGTCAGGGCGTGGCACGACCGGGACCTCGCGGAAGGCGAACCGCTCGCCGTCCGCTCCGACGCGCCGGTCGCGAAGCCAGCGCAGCAGCAGATCGAGTGATTCCGGAAACTCCCGTTCGTACGCCGGGAGTCCGCCGCCGAAGACCTCCAGATCGACCCATGGCCCGCCCCGCCCCACGCCGAGCGTGAAGCGCCCGCCGGAGGTGAGATGCAACAGGGCGGTCTGCTCGCCCAGCGCCACGGGATGGGCACTCGGCAGCACGCTCACCGCGGTGCCGACGTGGATCCTGCGGGTGCGGCCGAGCAGCAGGGCGGCGAGTGTCACGGCCGAGGGGCACACCCCGTACGGCACGAAATGGTGCTCCGCCAACCACACGCAGTCCAGGCCGGATTCCTCCGCGACCTCGGCCGAGCGCACCGCGCGGTGCAGTGCCTCTCCCTGCCCCTGTCCCGGGAACTGGGCTGCCAGTACGAAAGTCCCCACGCGCATCGCCTATTGCCTCCTTGCGGCCGACGCGTCACTCCCCCTACCGGCAACAACGTCCGACACGTGCCAAAGGCACGGCCGATCGGGAAGTTGTTGCGATTTTCCGGTAACCGGCGACTGCGGGAGCCACGGTCTCATCGTGACAGGGCAGGTGCCCCCGATTCGGGCCCTTACGCTGGAAGGGACTTGTCCGGACCACCGCCGAGTGAGGTGCCACGTGTCCCCGCGCCGCAACCGCCCCCGAGGCGGCGAGAAGCCGACCGAGCGAGCCGACGTGAGCGGCGACCGGTACGGCGGCTTCGGGAGCAGCGAGTCCTGGCAGGGCGAGGACTGGTCGGTCCGGCATGTTGCCGGCGCACGTGCTGCAGGCAAGACGTACCGCTGCCCGGGCTGCGACCAGGAGATCCCCTCCGGCGTCCCGCATGTCGTGGCCTGGCCCGAGCACGGCGGGGTCGACGACCGCCGCCACTGGCACAAGGCCTGCTGGAACGCGAAGGACCGCCGCACCACAAGGGTGCAGCGGTCCCGTAACGCGCCGCGGTACTGAGTCCGTCAGACGTCGCGGTTGCTCAGGGCGGCGAAGGCGCCACCGAGCGCCACGGCGGCCAGACCGAACATGATCCCCACCGGCTGCCAGCCGAGCGGGCCTTCCGAACTGGCCGCAGCGTCCTCGCCGTAGACGCCGATGAGCTGGCTCGGGATCGCGTACTCCAGCAGGAACTCCTGCACGTCCGCGAGCGACTCCGAGAACATGAACATGGCCGCGACCAGCGGCAGCAGCATCACGCCGATCATGGTCGTGATCGCGCCGGCCGAGTGGCGGATGATGGCGCCGAGGGCCAGCGACAGCAGGCCGAGCGCGGCGACGAACAGTCCCACGCCGACAGTGGCACGCAGCCACTCGGCGCCGGTGGGCTCCGCGGCCTCCACCATCGCGTCCTGGGCGACGGCGACGATCGCGGCCACCACGGTCGTGATCGTGAAGACGAGCAGGAAGAAGACGATCGCCTTCGCCGCGAGCACCCGGCCCCGGCTGGGGCAGGCCGTCAGCGTCGTGCGGATCATGCCCGTGCCGTACTCCGAGGCGATGGTGAGCACGCCCAGGGTCATCACGCAGATCGAGCCGGGAAGCACACCGAAGAATCCCATGCCGAGCGCGGAGGCCTCGCCCATTTCGGCCGATTCTCCGGCGGCCGCGACGAGTGCCGCGACCCCGAGGCCGATGCCGAGCATGAGCACGATCATCACGCCCAGCGTCCACATCGTGGAACGCACGGAGCGGATCTTGGTCCACTCGGAGGCGAGCGCGTCGCCGAGGTGCGCCCCGCGGACCGGGATCGGGGAGGCGTACGAAGGCGCGGGGGCGCCCGTCTGCTGGTAGGGGGTGCTCATCGGGCGTCCTCGGGCTTGGTCAGGTCGGCGGGCGCGGCGGCCGGGGGAGCGGGGGGAGCAGCAGGTGCGGCCGGGGCCGTGGGGGCGGGGGCGCCGCTCGGCACCGGTGCCGCGTACGGGTTCTGGCCGGGTCCCGGCGGCGGCGGGGCGTACCAGCCCTGCTGCGGCACGTCGGGGATCTGCTGCGGCGGAGGCATGTACCCCATCGGCGGCTGCTGCATCAGTCCCGCCTTCTGGTCCTCGGTGGAGCGGTAGTCGACCGCACCCTGCGTCATCCGCATGTAGGCCTCCTCCAGCGAGGCCTGGTGCGGCGACAGCTCCCACAGACGGACGTCCGCCGCGTGGGCCACGTCGCTGATGCGCGGCAGCGCGAGACCGGTGACGCGCAGGGCGCCGTCCGGCTCGGACATCACCTGGCCGCCCGCCTCCGTCAGCGCCGACGACAGCTTCTCGCGCTGCTGCGGCTCCGTCTGGGGCGTCCGTACGCGCGCGAAGTCGGCGGAGTTGTGCGAGATGAAGTCCTTGACGCTCATGTCCGCGAGCAGCTGACCACGGCCGATCACGATCAAGTGGTCGGCGGTGAGCGCCATTTCGCTCATCAGGTGCGAGGAAACGAAGACCGTGCGGCCCTCGGCGGCCAACTGCTTCATCAGATTGCGGACCCACAGGATGCCCTCGGGGTCCAGACCGTTGACCGGTTCGTCGAAGAGCAGCACCTGCGGGTCGCCGAGCAGCGCCGCGGCGATACCGAGCCGCTGCCCCATGCCGAGCGAGAAGCCGTTGGAGCGCCTCTTGGCGACGTCCTGCAGACCGACGACACCGAGTACCTCGTCGACGCGGCGGGCCGGGATGCCGGACAGCTGGGCGAGCGAGAGCAGATGGTTGCGGGCGCTGCGGCCGCCGTGGACAGCCTTCGCGTCCAGCAGCGCACCGACCTGCCGCGGCGCGTTCGGCAGCTGCCGGTACGGCCGGCCGCTGATGGTGACCTGGCCCTCGGTCGGCCTGTCGAGGCCGAGGATCATGCGCATGGTCGTGGACTTGCCGGCACCGTTGGGCCCGAGAAATCCGGTGACGGCGCCTGGCCGCACCTGGAAGGAAAGGTTGTACACGGCCGTCTTGGCGCCGTAGCGCTTCGTCAGGCCGACTGCCTCGATCATTTCTCCAGCCCCATTGAACTGTCGGGTCGTCGGGGCCCTGGCCGTACTGCCGTATGCCCCCCGTAAGAGTTAGGAGGATATCCGGGCCTTGACGGTTCCAGCCAAGCCCTTGTCCTCATACGGAGCGTCCCCGTAGCCGGGCCGTGACCTAGGCGTCGCGATTCTTGAGCACCAGGAAGCCGCCGATCAGCGCCGCAGCCACCCAGATGAGCATGATGCCCAGGCCGCCCCATGGGCCGTACGGCGAGTCCCCGCTGTTCATCGCGTTCGGGACGACCTGCATGATCTTCGCCCCGGCCTGGTCGGGGAAGTAGCGTGCGACGTCCTTCGCGCCCGGCACCGCGGCCAGGATCTGGGAGACCAGGAAGAAGAACGGCATCAGGATGCCCAGCGACAGCATCGAGCTGCGCAGCATCGAAGCGACGCCCATGGAGAAGATCGCCATCAGTCCCATGTAGATGCCGCCGCCGACCACCGCCCGCAGCACGTTCTCCTCGCCGATCGTCGTGCGGTGGTCACCGAGCAGCGCCTGGCCGAGGAAGAAGGTGAGGAAGCTCGTCGCCATCCCGACCACCAGCGCCAGCAGCCCGGCCACCGCGATCTTGCTGAAGAGGAACGTGGCACGCTGCGGGACCGCGGCGAGCGACGTGCGGATCATGCCCGAGCTGTACTCGGTGCCGACGACGAGGACGCCGAAGACCACCATCGCGAGCTGCCCCAGCACCATCCCGGAGAAGCTGATCAGGGTGGGGTCGAAGGTCAGCCGCTCGGCATCCGGCAGATCGTCGAAGGTGGCGTTCATCAGGGCGCACAGCGCGGCACTCATGGCGACCGTCACGCCCAGCGCGCAGACCAGGGTCCAGCGTGTGGAGGAGACTGTGCGGATCTTCGTCCACTCGGACTGGAGGACGGCGGGAACGGAAGCCATCGGTCAGTCTCCCTTGTTGCGCGGGGCCCACTGAGGGGCGTCGGGGCCGGGCGGTGGAGGCAGCGTCGGCCGGGTGCCGGTGGAGTGCGCGTGGTACTCCACCGCGCCCGCCGTCATCTGCATGAACGCCTCCTCGAGCGAGGCACGTTGGGCACTCAGCTCGTGCAGCACGATCTGGTGCCGCGCGGCAAGCTCGCCGATCTGCTCGGTGGAGGCGCCGTCGATCTCCAGCGTGCCGTTCCCCGATTCGACGGCGATCAGACCGGCCTGGTGCAGGACGTCCAGCACCCTCTCCCGCTGCGGGGAACGGAGCCGGACATAGCTGCGGGAGTTCTCGTGGATGAAATCGGCCATGGACGTATCGGCGAGCAGCTTGCCCTGGCCGATCACGATCAAGTGATCGGCCGTCAGGGCCATTTCACTCATCAGATGCGAGGAGACGAAGATCGTCCGGCCTTCCTGCGCCAGGGTTTTCATCAGATTGCGGATCCAGTGAATTCCCTCGGGGTCCAGACCGTTGACCGGCTCGTCGAACATCAGGATCTCGGGATCGCCGAGCAGCGCAGAGGCGATTCCCAGCCGCTGGCCCATACCGAGCGAGAAGCCCTTGGACTTCTTTCGCGCGACCGCGGTCAGTCCGACCACGTCGAGGACCTCCGCCACGCGGCTCTGGGGGATGCGGTTCGCCTGGGCCAGGCACAGCAGGTTGTTGTACGCGCTGCGGCCACCGTGCATCGCCTTGGCGTCCAGCAGGGCGCCGATGTACTTCAGCGGCTCGGCCAGATCGCGATAGTGCTTGCCGTCGATCCGGACCTTCCCGCTGGTGGGGTTGTCCAGATCGAGCATCATACGCATCGTGGTCGACTTGCCCGCGCCGTTGGGACCGAGGAAACCGGTCACCACCCCGGGGCGGACTGTGAAGGACAGACGGTCGACGGCGACCTTCGTTCCGAAGTGTTTGGTGAGACCCTCGAGCTCGATCATGCGTTCACGCTACGGGGGCGGGAAAGGCAACGCCACCGGGTTGGGCCAACGACACGGGACAGTTGTGCAACACCCCCGGGATGCACCGGTGCCCGGCACCTGAACGGCACCGGGCACCGGAACATCCGGGTGTGTCAGCGGGTCTGCTGGGCCGGGACTCCACGGGAGATCGGCTCGTCGTCCGCCGGCGTGCCCGCCGCGGCAACGGCCGCACCGGTCAGCGTGGCCAGCATCTCGCGGACGTTGGTCAGCTGGGCGTTGATCGAGTCGCGGCGGTTCGTCAGGGCCGCCAGCTCGCGCTCCGATTCGCTGCGGATCCGGTCCGCCTTCGCGTTCGCGTCGGCCACGATGTCCTCGGCCTGGCGCTGCGCGGTCTCCACCGTCTGACGGGCCCGGCGCTCCGCGTCCGTGCGCAGCTTCTCGGCCTCCAGGCGCAGCTGCTCGGCGCGGTGCTCGATCTCCGCCAGACGCTTCTCCGCCTTCGCCTGACGCGAGGCCAGGTCCCGCTCCGACTGCTCCCGGCGCTTGGCCAGGTTCGTCTCGAAGTCCGCGGCGGCCTGGGCGGCCTTGGCGCGGGTCTCCTCGAAGAGGGCGTCGGCCTCCTCGCGCTTGGACTGCGCGTCCTTCTGCGCCTCACTGCGCAGGGTCTGGGCCTCGCCCTTCGCCTTCTCGACGATCCGGACGCCCTCGTCCTCCGCCTTCGTCCTGCGCTCAGCCGCGAACGACTCGGCGTCGTTGCGCACTTGCTGGGCGGCGGACTCGGCGAGCTCACGGTGCTGCTCGGCCGCGCGACGGGCCTCCTCGCGCAGGTCCTTCGCCTCCTCCTCGGCGAGGCGGAGGATCTTCTCAACACGCGCGCCGAGACCGGCGTACGACGGCTCCGCGTCGTTGACCTGGGCCTGGGCGTTCTGCGTCTCGAGGTGGAGCTCCTCGATGCGCTTTTCCAGAGAGGTGATTCGGGTCAGAGCACTATCACGGTCGGCGACGAGTTTGGTAATGCGGTCGTCCACCTGACCGCGGTCGTAACCACGCCGCACGAGCTCGAAGCCGAAGGGGGAGGAAGTGTCGCTCATGGGGTTCCTGTCGAATGAGACCGGTGAGGTGTTAGGGGGAATCCTAGGGGTGGAAGCGGCGTGTCATCGAGCGGATGCCGGTTTGGTATGGAGAATGTCCAGCCTTTTGAGTGGCTAGCCGTCGGACGACTTGCCACTCGAACGTGTAACCCCTGCTGATGCGCCCGCCTTGACCGCCCCCGCCCCGGAGCCGCCATTGGCCGAAGCCTTACCCCCGGGCGCCTCGAATGATTCCAACGCCTCCAGCACGTCCTGGACTCGCGAGATCTCGGCCTGGATGTCCTCGCGCCTGCGCACCAGCACATCAAGCTCCCGCTTGCCCTCGCTGATCGTGTGCTCGGCCTCCTTGTCGGCCTCCGCCTTCGCGCGCTCCGCCTCCCGGACCAGCTCGGCCTTCTTGGTCTCGGCCTCCTTCAGGAGCGCCTCGGCCTTCTTCACGGCGGCGATCCGGACCTTGCCGGCCTCCGAATTGGCCTCCGACACCAGCTGCTTGGCCTTGGCCTCGGCGTCGGCGCGCTGCTCCTCGGCCGCCTTGACCAGATTGTCGACCCGTTCGCCGGCCGTCTTCAGCTGCTCCGCGGTCTCCCGGCGGGCCCGCTCGTGCAGCTCCTCGATCTCGGCCTCGACCCGGGCCCGCAGCTCCTCGCCGCGCTCCCTGATCGCCGTCGCGTCCCGGCGCGCGCCGACCAGCAGTTCGTCGGCGTCCGTACGGGACTTCTCCACGAGCGAGTTGCCCTCGACGGTGGCCTCGGCGACCAGCCGCTCCGCCTCATTGCGGGCCGCGCCCACCATGGTGTCGGCCTGCTCCTCGGCCTCGGTGGCCGCGCGCAGCGCCTCCTCCTGCGCCTTGGCCATGAGCTGGTCCGCCTGCTCGGCGGCGTCGGCACGGCGCTTGGCCGCCGCCTCGCGTGCCTCGTCGAGCATCCGGTCGGCCTCGGCACGGGCCTCGGCCCGCATCCGGTCGGCCTCCGCCTCGGCATCCGCCTTGACCCGTTGCGACTCGGACGCGATGCGCTCGGCCACCTGCTGCGCGGTGCCCACGTTCTCGGCGGCCTCGGCCCGCAGCCGCTCCGCCTCCCCGCTCGCCTCGCCGATCAGCTGGTCGGCCTGGGCGGCGGCGTCGGCACGCCGCTTGTCCGCGGCCTGCCGCGCCTCGTCGAGCACCTGCTCCCGGTCGCTGCGCACGGCCGCGCGCATCTGCTCGACCTCGGCCTCGCCGTCCACCTTGATCTGCTCGGCCTCGGTGAGCAGCCGGGTCGCGTTCGCCTCGGCGGCGGCCAGTACGTCGGCGGCCTCGGTGCGCAGCCGCTCGCTCTCGCTCGTGGCCTCGCCGATCAGCAGATCCGCCTGCGTGGCGGCCTCTGAACGGATCCGGTTCGCGTCCTCGCGTGCCTCGGCACGCGCCCGTGCCGCATCCTGCTCGGCGGCCGCGAGCGCGTCCGACGCCTCCGTACGCATCCGCTGCGCGTACTCGGCGGTGTCGGCCCGCAGCCGGTCCGACTCCGTGATGGCGTCGCCGACGGTCCGCTCGGCCAGCGCCTGCGCGGCGTCGGTCTCCTCCTGCGCCCGCTGCCGCAGCCGGGCCGCGTCCTCGGAGGCCCGCTCCCGCTCCGCGTACGCGTCGGCGCGGACCCGGTCCGCCTCCTCCTGCGCCTCGGTCCTGGTGCGTTCGGCGGAGTGCTCGGCGGCGTTGCGCAGCCCGGCGATCTCCTGCTCGGCCTGCTCCTGCAGTCCGTTGACCGAGTCGCGCACCTGCTGGGCGGTCTGCTCGGCCGCCGACACCATCTCCGTGGCGCGCCGGTCGGCCTCCTCCACCAGGCGCTGTGCCTCGGTCTGCGCTTCCTCGACCCGCTTGCGGGCGGAAGCCAGCAGTTCCTCGCTCTGCTCGCGGGCGCGCTCGCGCTCCTGCCCCGCCTCGGAGCGGGCCGAATCGAGGGTCTCCTCGGCCTCCCGGCGGCGGCGGACCGCCTCCTCCTGCGCAGCGGCCAGTGCCTCGGCAGCCTCGGCGCCGACACGTTCGGCGGCGGCCGCGGCCTCCGCCCGCACCCGGTCGGCGGTGTCCTGCGCCTCGTTCTTGAGCCGCTCCGCCTCGGTGGCCGCATCGCTGTGCAGCCGTACGGCGACGGCCTCGGCCTCCGCGCGGGACGCCGACGCGTCGGCGGCGGCCTCGGTGCGCAGCCGCTCCGCCTCCTGCTCCGCCTGCGCCTGGAGCGTACGCAGCCGCTCGGCGGCCTCGCCGCGCAGCCGCTCGGTCTCCTCCGCCGCCTCGCGGCGGATCCGCTCGCCCTCGGTGCGGGCCTCGGACAGCTGCTCCTCGGCGCTCCTGAGCCGGGTCTCGGCCTCGGTGTGCAGCCGCCTCAGCTCGTCGGCGGCCTCCGCCTGCCGCGCCTCGACACCGCGCTCGGTCTCCTCGCGCAGCTCACCGGCGGCCGCTTCGGCCGCCGCCCGTACACCGTCCGCCTGCTCCTCGGCCTCGGCGCGCAGCCGGTCGGCCTCGGCGCGGGTGCGCTCCAGGGTCTCCTCGGCCTGCTTGCGCAACGTCGTGGCGCGCTCGATGGCCTCGGTGCGCACCTTCTCGCTGTCGCCGGACGCCTTCGCCCGCAGCTCGTCGGCGTCGGTGCGTGCCTTCGTCAGCAGTTCCTCGGCGGTGGACGCCGCTTCCTCGATCTGCTGGACGGCCTCGCGCCGCGCCTCACCACGGATCCGCTCGCCCTCGGCGACCGCCTCGGCACGCAGCTGCTCGGCCTCGCCGCGCAGGCGGCGCGCCTCCTCCTGCAGCTCGACCGTCTTGGCGCGGTACTCCTTGGTGTCGTCCTTCGCTGCGCCCTTGAGCTGGTCCGCCTGCTCGGCGGCCTCGCCGCGCAGCCGGTCCGCCTCCAACTCGGCCTCGCGCTTGATCCGCTCGGCCTCCTCGCTCGCCGCCCGGGTGGTGGCCTTGGCGTCGTCCGACGCCTTGGTCAGCACCTCCTCGGCGGTGCGGGCGGCCTTGGCGAGATGCGCCGCCGAGTCCTCGGCGGCGGCGGTGCGTGCCGTGTCGGCAGCGGCGGCGACCAGCTTCTCGGCCTCGGCGCGGGCGTCGGCGAGTGCCTGCTCGGCCTCGGCCTTCAGCGCCTCGGAGTCCTTGGTCGCCTCGCCGACCAGCCGCGCGATCTCCGCCTTTGCCGTACGGGTGCGCTGCTCGTTGACCGACTCCGCCGACGCCAACTGCTTGGCCGCGGACTCCTTGGCCTCCGTCAGCAGCTTCTCCGACTCGGAGCGGGCCTCGCGGAGCTTCTCCTCCGCCTCCTGCATCCGGGCCTCGGCGGTCCGGCTCAGCTCCGCGGCCTGTTGGCGCGCCTGGTCGGACTCGGCGCTGGTCGAGGAACGCAGCTGCTCGGCGTGGGTGGTGGCCTCCTGCGCCTGGTTGGACGCGGCGGTCAGCAGCCGCTCGGCGTCCTTGCGGGCGCGCAGCAGGATCGCCTCGGCCTCGGCGCGGGCGGACTCCGCCTCGGAACCGAGCCGCCTGCGGGCCTCCTCGGCGATCCGGGTGGCCTCGGCACGGGCGGCGGCGAGCGACTGCTCGGCCTCCGCGCGGGACTGGTCCATCAGCCGCTGGGCCTGCGATTCGGAGCGGGCGCGCAGCTGCTCGGCCCAGGCGACGTTCTCGTTGACGTGGGACTCGACGGTCTGCCGGCGCTCGGACAGCTCCTGGTCGAGCCGCTGCCTGCGCTGCACGGCCTCGGCATGCAGCTCGGCCTGCAGCCGCGCCTGGTGCTCGGCGTGCTCCTGCAGGATGCGCTGGGTCTGCGCCCGCGCGTCGCGCAGCTCCCGCTCGGCGTCCGAACGCAGCTGGTCGGCCTGGATCTGCGCGTTACGCAGCATCTGCTCGGCCTGGTAGCCGATGTCGGCGCTGTCGTACGCGGGACGGGTGGCGAGATTGCGGCGTGCCTCATGCAGCTTGGCACGCAAGACCTCGACCTGGTAGCCGAGGTCCTCGGCGTGCTGGACGGCCTTCTCCCGCTCGGTCTTCAGCCGGTCCATCTCGGCTTCGAACCGCGAGAGGTGGTCGTCGTCAGCTCGGTGGCTCTCCTGGCGTTCGTAGCCCCGCACTGCGCGGTCCCATCCGTCCCCTGGTCGCAACTGTCTCCAAACGAGCACCGTTCGCCGGCGAACGGCCCCCCGGGGAATGGTGACAGATCAACGACGGAGACGCGGCACGGCCCCGACCCGGCCCCGGCCCGGAACCGCCCACTCTACCGGGCCGGGAATCCGCCGGGTCAGTGCTCCGTTGCAGAGGTGACGAGTTCGGTGAGAACGCCGTGGCAGTCCTTGGGATGCAGGAAGGTGATCCGCGATCCCATGGAGCCGATACGCGGCTCGTCGTACAGCACCCGCACACCCTTGTCCCGGATGTCCTGCGCATCCGCGTCCACGTCCGCCGTACCGAAGGCGATGTGGTGGACGCCCTCGCCGTTCTTGGCCAGCCACTTGCCCACCGCGGAGTCCTCGCGGGTGGGCTCCAGCAGCTGGAGGTAGGAGGCGCCGCCGTCGGACGTCTCATTGATCTTGAGCATGGCCTCCCGGACGCCCTGCTCCTCGTTGACCTCGGAGTGGAAGACCTCGAAGCCGTAGGTCGCACGGTAGAACTCAACAGTCTTGTCGAGGTCGAAACAGGCGATTCCGATGTGGTCGATTCGCGTCAGCATTTCCCCAGTGCAGCGCCCCGACGGGCGGTTACGCAACGTGCGCGCCGTCACACCGGCTGCCCGGTGACCTGGAGCAGTACCGCTCAGTACATTTGAGTAAACCCTCGTTCACTCCTCAGCTGCGGCTGAAAGGGGATCGTGCACATGTCTGGAACGACCGGTACCACGTCGGTGATCGTCGCGGGTGCCCGTACGCCCATGGGCCGCCTGCTCGGCTCGCTCAAGTCCTTCTCCGGCGCCGACCTCGGCGGTTTCGCCATCAAGGCCGCCCTCGACCGTGCGGGCATCGGCGGCGACCAGGTGCAGTACGTGATCATGGGCCAGGTGCTCCAGGCCGGGGCGGGGCAGATCCCGGCCCGCCAGGCCGCGGTCAAGGGCGGCATTCCCATGAACGTCCCCGCGCTCACCATCAACAAGGTCTGTCTCTCCGGTCTCGACGCCATCGCGCTCGCCGACCAGCTGATCCGCGCCGGCGAGTTCGACGTGGTCGTGGCCGGCGGCCAGGAGTCCATGACCAACGCCCCGCACCTGCTGCCGAAGTCCCGCGAGGGCTTCAAGTACGGCGCGATCGAGATGCTCGACGCGATGGCCTACGACGGCCTGACCGACTCCTTCGAGAACGTCGCCATGGGCGAGTCGACGGAGAAGCACAACACCCGCCTCGGTATCCCGCGCGACGTGCAGGACGAGATCGCCGCGCTCTCCCACCAGCGTGCAGCCGCCGCGCAGAAGAACGGCCTCTTCGAGGCGGAGATCACGCCCGTCGAGATCCCGCAGCGCAAGGGCGACCCGATCCTGTTCTCCAAGGACGAGGGCATCCGCGCCGAGACGACGGCAGAGTCGCTGGGCAAGCTGCGCCCCGCGTTCGCGAAGGACGGCACCATCACCGCCGGTACGTCCTCGCAGATCTCGGACGGCGCCGCGGCCGTCGTCGTGATGAGCAAGGCCAAGGCCCAGGAGCTCGGCCTCGAGTGGATCGCGGAGATCGGCGCCCATGGAAACGTGGCCGGCCCCGACAACTCCCTGCAGTCCCAGCCCTCCAACGCCATCCGGCACGCGCTGAAGAAGGAGGGCCTCGGCGTCGAGGACCTCGACCTCATCGAGATCAACGAGGCCTTCGCCGCGGTTGCGCACCAGTCAATGAAGGACCTCGGCGTTACGCCGGAAAAGGTGAACGTGAACGGTGGCGCGATCGCGCTCGGCCACCCGATCGGCATGTCCGGCGCGCGCGTCGTTCTGCACCTGGCGCTCGAGCTCAAGCGGCGCGGCGGCGGTGTGGGTGCGGCGGCACTGTGCGGCGGCGGCGGTCAGGGCGACGCGCTGATCGTCCGCGTCCCGGCCAAGTAGGAGGAGCAGGAGTGATGGTGGACGTCCCCCAGCTGGTCGCCCAGGCGAGGGAAGGCCGGCCGCGTGCGGTTGCCCGGCTGATCTCACTCGTGGAGGGGGCGTCCCCGGAACTGCGCGAGGTCATGGCGGCGCTGGCGCCGCTGACCGGCGGCGCGTACGTCGTCGGGCTCACGGGCTCGCCGGGTGTCGGCAAATCGACATCCACGTCGGCACTGGTGTCCGCCTACCGGCGGGCCGGAAAGCGGGTCGGCGTCCTCGCCGTCGACCCGTCCTCGCCCTTCTCGGGCGGGGCGCTGCTCGGCGACCGGGTCCGGATGTCGGACCACGCGTCCGACCCGGGTGTCTACATCCGCTCGATGGCCACCCGCGGCCACCTCGGTGGCCTCGCCTGGGCGGCACCGCAGGCGATCCGTGTCCTCGACGCGGCCGGCTGCGACGTGATCCTCGTCGAGACGGTGGGTGTCGGCCAGTCCGAGGTGGAGATCGCCTCCCAGGCGGACACGTCGGTGGTGCTGCTGGCGCCCGGCATGGGCGACGGCATCCAGGCGGCGAAGGCGGGCATCCTCGAGATCGGCGACGTGTACGTCGTCAACAAGGCGGACCGGGACGGCGCGGACGCGACGGCCCGCGAGCTGAACCACATGCTGGGCCTCGGCGAGGCCCGCGGCCCTGGAGACTGGCGCCCCCCGATCGTGAAGACGGTCGCGGCGCGGGGCGAGGGCGTGGACGAGGTCGTCGAGGCGCTGGAGAAGCACCGGGCGTGGATGGAGGAGCACGGCGTGCTCGCCGAACGCCGGGCCAGCCGGGCGGCCACGGAGGTCGAGACGATCGCGGTCACGGCCCTGCGCGAACGCATCGGCGACCTCCACGGAGACCGCCGCCTCGGCGCGCTGGCGGCGCGCATCGTGGCGGGCGAGCTGGACCCGTACCGGGCGGCGGACGAGCTGGTGGCGGGCCTGACGCAGTCGTAGCCCGAGGGCCTGGGCCCGGCTCCCGTTTCCTGGAGCCCGGGCCACTCCGGGCTCGTGCGCGGGACCGCTTCCGTACGTACGACGCTCCACGTCCCGCACACGCCCCTGCGCACCCCGTACCAGTGACGGGACCGCACGCACCCGCCCCGTTGCAGCGGGCGAATCCGTCCCCGTCCGGGACCACCGGCCGCCCCGCACACGCCCCCTATGGGCAGCGAATCCCGCCATCGGCGACGACCACTGGCCGCAACGGTCGAGTCCGGCGTGAGGGGGACGGGGTCGGAGGAGGGGGGTGCCCGGACGTAAGGCGTCGTGAGTCCGGTGCGACGCAAGTACGGGAAAGCAGTCCGGGTAGCCTCCTCCGGAGGCCCCGGCACCAGCACCCGCCACCGGCCCACGTGGTTCAGGAGGGCGTCAGTCGTCGCGGTCGTCGCGGTCGTCCGAGCCGTCGTCGTCCGCGTCCGCCTTCTCCGTCGTCGCCTTCGCCGTCTTCGCGTCGACCGCCACCTCGATCTCGTGGCCCTTGTCGTCGCGGAGTTCGACGTCCCAGTGGGCCGGCCCACCGCGGTCGTCGTCGTCCCGGTCGTTCTTGTCGTCCCGGTCGTCGTCGAAGTCGACCGACGTCACCGTCGCACCCGGGTGGGACTTCAGCGCCGCCTCCGCAGCCTGCCGGGCATCCACGGTCGCGGCACGCACCGCCTCGCGGTCGTCCCGGTCGTCGCGGTCGTCCTTGTCATCCCGGTCGTCCCGGTCGTCCCGGTCGTCGGCCGTCACGGCTGCCCCGGGGGCGGACAGCGAAGTCGCCGCTTGCGACGACGACGGGCTCGCGTCGTCCGCCGCCACGGCCACCGCCGTGTACGCCCCGCCGCCGACCAGTACCGCCGCTGTGACCGTCGCGATCACCAGATTGCGCTTCATGTGGGTTCCTCCCGAGTCGTTCGGTTGCGACGGAACCAATCTCGCTGCGGCATGCTGAACCCAGCCTGAAGTCACCTGAAGAGATCTTCAGCCGCGGTTTGCGACCCTGATCCCATGAGGTTGTTGATCGTGGAGGACGAGAAGCGGCTCGCCCTGTCCCTCGCCGGGGGACTGACGGCCGAGGGGTTCGCCGTGGACGTCGTCCACGACGGTCTGGAGGGGCTGCACCGTGCCGCCGAGGGCGTGCACGACCTCGTCGTGCTGGACATCATGCTCCCCGGCATGAACGGCTACCGCGTCTGCGCCGCCCTCCGCGCCGCGGGCAACGACGTGCCGATCCTCATGCTCACCGCCAAGGACGGGGAGTACGACGAGGCCGAGGGACTCGACACCGGCGCCGACGACTACCTCACCAAGCCCTTCTCGTACGTCGTCCTCGTGGCCCGGGTGAAGGCGCTGCTGCGCCGCCGCGGCCGCACCGGTGCATCGCCCGTGCTGGCGGTCGGCGACATGCGCGTGGACACCGCCGCCCGCCGCGTGTACTGCGGGGAGGACGAAGTGACGCTGACGGCCAAGGAGTTCGCGGTGCTCGAACAGTTGGCGTCGCGCGCAGGCGAGGTGATCGGCAAGCCCGACATCCTGGAGCACGTCTGGGACTTCGCCTACGACGGCGACCCGAACATCGTCGAGGTCTACATCAGCGCCCTGCGCCGGAAGCTCGGCGCCGGCCGCATCCAGACCGTCCGCGGTGCCGGATACCGGCTCGTGGCGGCGTCATGAGGTCCGTACGGGCACGGGCGGCCCTCGGTGCCACCCTCGTCGTCGCCGTGGCCCTGCTCGCCGCGGGGGCCGCCGTCCTGCTGGCGCTGCGGTCCAGCCTCATCGACCGGACGGATCTGCAGGCCGAGATCACGGCACGCGAGGTCGCCTCCCAGATCGCGACGGACATCCCCGTCGACCGCCTGGAGCTGCCGGACGGCGAGGAGCAGCCCGTGCAGATCGTTGCCGACGACGGGCGCGTGGTCGCGGTCAGCGACCATCTGGAAGCGATCTCCGGTACCGGCACCAGCGGCGTGGCCCCGCAGCCACCGTCCGCCCCGGCCGGGGTGGACGACGACGATGACGACGATGACGACGACCCCGCCCGTGGCGAGGTCTCGAACGACGAGCCGCGCTTCAGCTCCGGCACCGCGACCGTCGACGGCGAACGTGCCGACTACCGCTTCGCCGCTGTCGAGGTGACCTCCGGCCGGCAGCAGACGTACACCGTCCACGCCGGTGCACCCCTGGCGACGGAACAGGACGCCGTCGACACCGTCCGCGACGCGATGCTCGTCGGCCTGCCGCTGCTGCTCGTGGTCGTCGGCGGAGTGACATGGCTGGTGACCCGCCGTGCGCTGCGCCCCGTCGAGGGCATCAGGAGCGAGATGGCGGCCATCACCGCGTCCGAGGACCTGTCCCGCCGTGTCCCCGAGCCGGGCTCACGCGACGAGGTGGCCCGGCTGGCACGAACGACGAACGAGACGCTGGCGGCGCTGGAGGCGTCCGTGGAGCGTCAACGCCGCTTCGTCGCGGATGCCTCGCACGAACTGCGCAGCCCCATCGCGTCCTTGCGCACACAGCTGGAAGTGGGCGCGGCGCACCCGGACCTGCTGGATGTGCCGGGCGCGGTCCAGGACACCGTACGGCTTCAGCAGCTGGCCGCGGACCTGTTGCTGCTGGCGCGGCTGGATGCGGGGGAGCGCCCGGCGGCGACCCGCCTCGATCCGGCGCGGCTGCTGCGTGAGGAGGCGGAACGCAGGACCGGCGACCGGGTCCCGGTCGAGGTGACCGCCTCGGACGGCCTGGAAGTGGAGGGATCACGCGGCCAGTTGGCCCGGGTGCTGACCAATCTGCTGGACAACGCCCAGCGTCACGCGGCCACGTCGGTCACGGCGGAGGTGCGGGCGGAGGGCGACCGGGTCGTGCTGGCGGTGGGGGACGACGGCGAGGGCGTGCCGGAGGCTCAACACGAGCGGATCTTCGAGCGTTTCGTACGGCTCGACGACGCCCGCAGCCGTGACGAGGGCGGTGCCGGTCTCGGCCTGGCGATCGCCCGCGACGTCGCCCGCCGGCACGGCGGCACGCTCACGGTCTCCCGCTCGTCGGCGGGTGGCGCTCTCTTCGAGCTCGCACTGCCGAAGGCGCGGCCGCACGGCACCCGGTGACGGGTCGGACCGGGTCCGGGTGCCGCGGAGGAGTCAGAGCTTGCCGCGCCGGCCGCGCAGATGCTCGGCGACCGGGGTCAGGGACTCGCGCAGATCGGCGAGCGCCTCGGGGGTGAGCAGATCGATGAAGTGTTTGCGTACGGAGGCGACATGGTGCGGCGCGACCTTCTGCATGGTGGCGACGCCGTCGTCGGTCAGCACGGCGTAGAGGCCGCGCCGGTCCGACTCGCAGTTCTCCCGCCGCACCAGCCCGGCGTTCTCCATGCGCGTGATCTGGTGCGAGAGGCGGCTCTTGGACTGCAGCGTGGCCGCGGCGAGGTCACTCATCCGCATGCGCCGGTCCGCCGACTCGGAGAGGTTGACCAGGATCTCGTAGTCGTTGTTGGTCAGGCCGAACGGCTGGAGGTCCTTCTCGAGCTGGTGCATCAACAGCTTGTTGACTTCCAGATGCGTGCGCCAGGTGCACTGCTCGTTGTCGGTCAGCCAGCGAGTGGCCGTCTCGGTCTCCATATATGGATTCTACCTAAGAAGTTGAAAAGCGGACGAAGTCGGGGGGTGTGACGTCTGGCACCCGGGTGCCGTAGGGAGTACCAGGGGCGCAGACGTTCGACGTCACACTCCGCAGACTACCGTTCACAGCCCGAAGCGACGCTGGAGGTCTCCGAGCTGGCCGGGAAGGCGCGGTCCGGATCCGTGC
The DNA here is from genome assembly GCF_056436245.1 of Streptomyces sp. NPDC043812. Lineage (NCBI taxonomy): Bacteria > Bacillati > Actinomycetota > Actinomycetes > Kitasatosporales > Streptomycetaceae > Streptomyces > Streptomyces sp. NPDC043812. Next base: position 175,943 of record NZ_JBWKCY010000012.1, on the reverse strand, counting down.
TGCCCCGCGCCGCCGAGAGGCCCGCCACCACCTGGAACGCCCGGTTCCGATGTGATCACGCCCGTCGCCTGCTCTGCCATCAGTGCCTCGCTCGACTGAAGCAGCACCGTCCCTGCCCCGACGAACTCGAACTGGTGCTCCTCGCCCGACGCTCCGCCGATCCCGGTCAGTGCCCGCAGGCCGCCCATCACCCCGGACATGTAGCCGTGGTCGTAGTGATGGCAGGGCGACGGACAGTCCGCCCACCCCACCAGGGCCTGCGGATCCACCCGGATCGGGGGTTCCATGAACACCACGGGCCCGTTGGACGCGGCCACGAACTTCCCCGTCCCGATCAGGGTCAGGAAGCCCGGCACGATCGACTGCTTCAGTGCCAGCGTGGGCTGGTACGCCAGCAGATTGCCCGAGCGGATGGTGAGATTGCCGTTCTCCAGGTCGTACGAATTCACGTCGAAGGCGCGGTCGGCGAGCAGCATCTTCCCGCTGCCCTCGGCCACCACCCAGTCGCTCGCGTGCAGGGGCGAGTGGAACGACGTCCGCATCAGCCGGTCGAGCCGGCCGTGGCCGATTCCGTTGAAGTCGATGCTCCCGTAGTAGGCGATCATCTTGCCCTTCTGCAGGAACCACTGACTGCCCTTGAGTTCCACGCAGAAGGTGTACGCGTTGACGTTGTCGTCGCTCGGCAGCGTCGCCGGGTCGTGAATGACGGGCGTGCTCACAGCTTCTCCTCCGACGCCTGGACGTACACCGCACCACTGCCGCTCAGCTCCAGCTGGAACGCCTCGCCCGAGCCGCGCCCCACCATGTCGCGCCAGCCGAGCGCGGTGGAGAGTTTGTTGCGTACGTCGCCGTGGTGGGCGACGTACGCCTGGGGGTCGACATGGACCGCCCGGCCGGGGGTGATCGCCAGCTCGATCACCCCGCCGTGCGCCATCACCGCGACGGCGCCGTGCCCCTTGAGGGTCGTGGTGAACAGGCCCTGGCCGGTGACCTGTCCGCGCACCATGCCCATGACCCCCCCCTGCGAGCCCATGAACATCGTGCCCTGCGTCAGCGACCCGTCGAAGGCGAGCAGCCGGTCCGCCTCGACGTAGAGGGTGTCGCCGGTCAGCTGGATGACCTGGATGTGGTGGCCGCCGTGGCCGAACATGACCGTTCCCTGGCCCTCCACCGTCATCAGCGGCGTCGCCTCGTTGGCCACCCGCCGCCCGATCATCGACATCAGGCCGCCCTGGCCGCCCTGCATGTTCGGCGTGAAGGAGACGTCGCCCTTGTAGGCGAGCATCGCGCCGCGCTGGCTGAACATCTTCTGGCCGGGGGCGATCGTCGCCTCGACCATCCTCGAGTTGATCTCGCGGAACGGCATCAGACGTCCCCTCCCACGGTGTTCCGCTCGCTCGGCTGCACGTAGACGAGTCCGTCACCCTCGAAGCGGATCTGGAACGCCTCGCCGCCGCCCTCGCCCATCAGCGTGCGGAAGGTCACACCCGACTGGAAGTCCTGACGCAGGTTGCCCTGGTGGGCGATGTACGCGCCGGGGTCGACGGAGAGCGGGTACTGCGGGGTCACGCGCAGGATCACGGCCGGGCCGTCCGACATGATCGCCGCGTGGCCCGTGCCCTCGACGGTCGTCGTGAACAGCCCGTTGCCCTGCGAGGCGCCACGCAGCCCGGTGAATGTGGTGCCCGTGCGCAGCCCGCCGTCTGTGCACAGCAGGTTGCTGGACTCGACGTAGAGCTTGTCGCCGTGCAGCTGCACGAGGTTGATCTCGCTCGCCCGGTCGGCGAAGTAACAGGTGCCCTGCCCCTTCACCTCCATCACGGTCATCTGCTCGCCGGTGAGCCGGCGGGTTACCATCCCGCGGATGCCCTCACCGCCGCCGGACATCTTCTTGAAGGCCATCTGGCCGTCGTAGGCGACCATCGAGCCGTTCTTCGCTTTGACGGTGTCGCCTGTCATGTCGACGGCGAGCACCTTGCTGCCTTGGAGTCGGAACATTGCCACGGAGCGACGTTATCCGGTGATCTGTTCCCCGCACAGGGTCCGCAAGGAGGATCCGGACCCTGATAAAGGCTTCGCAAAGTGAGCTGCCACAATGATGCGGACGCTTGTGCATGTGTTCACAAGATCGCTGTTCCCCCTCCCAACGAAGGTGCCTGAAGTGGACATCAAGACCGCCTCCTCCCTCCACCGCCTCCGGCTGGTCTCCGCACCGGAGGCCGTGTCGTTCCTGCTGCTGCTCGTCTGCTCGGTGCTCAAGCGCACGACGGAGTTCAACGCGGTCCCGGTCATGGGGGCGATCCACGGTGTGCTCTTCATCCTCTACGTCCTGTTCTGGCTGGACGCCTGGAACCGCACCAAGTGGAACGTGAAGACCGCCGTCCTCTACTTCGTGCTCTCGGTCCTGCCCTTCGGTGGCTTCTTCGCCGAGCGCAAGCTCAAGCGCGAGGCCGAGGACGCCGTGATCGCCTCCCGCGCCCGCGAAGAGGGCAAGGTCGACGCCGCATGATCGTCGCCTTCTCCGTCACGCCGCTGGGAGTGGGCGAGGAGGTCGGGGAGTACGTCGCCGACGCGGTCCGTGTCGTCCGCGACTCCGGGCTGCCGCACCGCACCGACGCCATGTTCACCTCGATCGAGGGGGGGTGGGACGAGGTGATGGACGTGGTCAAGCGCGCGGTCGCCGCGGTCGAGGCCCGCGCCCCGCGCGTCTCGGTGGTCCTCAAGGCGGACATCCGCCCGGGGGTGACCGACGGCCTCACCTCCAAGGTCGCCACGGTCGAGCGCCATCTGTCCGCCTGACCGTCGCCGCCCGCGCAAGCCCCCGGCCCACCGGCCGGGGGCTTTTCCGCGCCCACTCGAGCAGCCGGCGGAGCCGTCGTGGCGTTCGAGGCGCTCGGCCTTGGTGGGGCATCGGGCGGGCGGTCCGCCTCCACGTGGAGCGCTCCCGGCGCCGTTGACCTTGCAACCGGGCAGCGGGCTGGGCCGAAGGAGGGAACCGACCGAAAGGCGAGACAGGGCTGACCACCATGTGACCAGTGGGTAAGGTCGTGCCGTGCCGAAGCCGCTCAGCCTCCCCTTCGATCCCATCGCCCGTGCCGACGAGCTCTGGCAGCAGCGGTGGGGGCCCGTGCCGTCGATGGCGGCGATCACCTCCATCATGCGCGCGCACCAGATCCTGCTCGCCGAGGTCGACGCCGTCGTCAAGCCGTACGGGCTGACCTTCGCCCGTTACGAGGCTCTGGTGCTCCTCACCTTCTCCAAGGCCGGTGAACTGCCGATGTCCAAGATCGGCGAGCGGCTGATGGTCCACCCGACCTCGGTCACCAACACCGTCGACCGGCTCGTGAAATCCGGTCTCGTCGACAAGCGGCCCAATCCCAACGACGGCCGCGGAACCCTGGCCTCCATCACCGACAAGGGCCGGGAGGTCGTCGAGGCGGCCACCCGCGAGCTGATGGAGATGGACTTCGGGCTCGGGACGTACGACTCCGAGGAATGCGCGGAGATCTTCGCGATGCTGCGCCCGCTGCGGGTCGCCGCGCACGACTTCGACGAGAAGTAGCCCCGGGCAGCCCCGGCGAAGATCGCCCCTGACCCCCGGTTACGCTCGATGCCATGAAAGCGAATGTGCTGACCCGCTACCGGGTGATGGCGTACGTCACCGCCGTGTGGCTCCTCGTGTTCACCGGCGCCATCGTCCTGAAGTACGGGTTCGACACCGGCGACACCATGTTGATCTCGCAGATCCACGGTGTGCTGTTCATCGTCTACGTGGTCTTCGCCTTCGACCTCGGCTCCAAGGCGAAGTGGCCGTTCGGCAAGCTGCTGTGGGTGCTGGCCGCGGGCTGCATCCCCTTCGCCTCGTTCTTCGTCGAGCCGAAGGTCAGCCGTGAGGCGCGGGCGCTGATCACGGACGGCACGGCCCCGGTCAAGGCCGAGGCGTAGGTCCCGTAAACGGGTGCGAGCGCGGCTCGCACCCGTTTGCCATCGACATTTACTAGGACGTCCTAGTAAATTCGAGGTATGGACGCTGACGCGATCGAGGAAGGCCGCCGACGCTGGCAGGCCCGTTACGACAAGGCCCGCAAGCGGGACGCCGACTTCACCACGCTCTCCGGGGACCCGGTCGAGCCTGTCTACGGGCCGCGGCCCGGGGACAGCTACGAGGGCTTCGAGCGCATCGGCTGGCCCGGTGAGTACCCCTTCACCCGTGGACTGCACGCCACCGGCTACCGCGGCCGCACCTGGACCATCCGCCAGTTCGCCGGCTTCGGCAATGCCGAGCAGACCAACGAGCGCTACAAGATGATCCTGGCCAACGGCGGCGGCGGGCTCTCCGTCGCCTTCGACATGCCGACGCTGATGGGCCGCGACTCCGACGACCCGCGCTCGCTCGGCGAGGTCGGCCACTGCGGTGTCGCCATCGACTCCGCCGCCGACATGGAGGTCCTCTTCAAGGACATCCCGCTCGGCGACGTGACGACGTCCATGACGATCTCGGGCCCGGCCGTTCCCGTCTTCTGCATGTACCTGGTCGCCGCCGAGCGCCAGGGCATCGACCCGGCCGTGCTCAACGGCACGCTGCAGACCGACATCTTCAAGGAGTACATCGCGCAGAAGGAGTGGCTCTTCCAGCCCGAGCCGCATCTGCGCCTGATCGGCGACCTGATGGAGCACTGCGCTCAGGGCATCCCCGCGTACAAGCCGCTGTCGGTCTCCGGCTATCACATCCGTGAGGCCGGGGCGACGGCCGCGCAGGAGCTCGCGTACACCCTCGCCGACGGCTTCGGCTACGTCGAACTGGGCCTGTCCCGCGGCCTGGACGTCGACACGTTCGCCCCCGGCCTGTCCTTCTTCTTCGACGCGCACCTCGACTTCTTCGAGGAGATCGCCAAGTTCCGCGCCGCGCGCCGGATCTGGGCGCGCTGGATGAAGGAGGTGTACGGGGCGAAGACCGACAAGGCGCAGTGGCTGCGCTTCCACACCCAGACCGCCGGTGTCTCGCTCACCGCCCAGCAGCCGTACAACAACGTGGTGCGCACCGCGGTCGAGGCCCTGTCCGCCGTCCTCGGCGGCACCAACTCCCTGCACACCAACGCCCTCGACGAGACCCTGGCGCTGCCGTCCGAGCAGGCGGCCGAAATCGCCCTGCGCACGCAGCAGGTGCTGATGGAGGAGACCGGGGTCGCCAACGTCGCGGACCCGCTGGGCGGTTCGTGGTACGTGGAGCAGCTCACCGACCGCATCGAGGCCGACGCCGAGAAGATCTTCGACCAGATCAAGGAGCGCGGCCGCCGGGCGCACCCCGACGGCAAGCACCCGATCGGACCGATCACCTCCGGCATCCTGCGCGGTATCGAGGACGGCTGGTTCACCGGCGAGATCGCCGAGTCGGCCTTCCAGTACCAGCAGTCCCTGGAGAAGGGCGACAAGCGCGTCGTCGGTGTCAACGTCCACCACGGCTCGGTCACGGGCGACCTGGAGATCCTTCGGGTCAGCCACGAGGTCGAGTGGGAGCAGGTTCGCGTGCTCGGCGAGCGCAAGGGCAAGCGGGACGAGGCGCGCGTCAAGGCGTCGCTGGACGCGATGCTCACGGCCGCCCGCGACGGTTCCAACATGATCGTGCCGATGCTCGACGCCGTCCGTGCGGAGGCCACACTCGGCGAGATCTGCGGAGTGCTGCGCGACGAGTGGGGCGTGTACACGGAGCCGCCCGGCTTCTGAGCCGGGTCCGGCGCGGCCGGTCCGCTCCCGGCCCTCAGGCGGCCAGGGAGCGGAGCCCGGACACCAGCAGGGTCGTGAACCGGCGGGCCCACTCCGCGTCCACCGGCTCCGCGCTCACCAGCGCCCGGTGGACCACCGCGCCCGCCACCACGTCGAAGATCAGGTCCGTGTTGCGGGCTTCCGCCCCGGGGTCGTCCTCGTAAGGAAGCTCGCCACGGGCCTGAGCGCGTTCCCGGCCCTCCACCACCAGCCGCTTCTGCCGTTCGACGATCGCGGAGCGGATCCGGCCGCGCAGCGCGTCGTCGCAGGTCGATTCCGCGACGACACCCATCAGCGCCGTCTTGGTCTCGGGCTGCGCCAGCAGCTCGGCGAACTGGAGCACCACGCCCTCCACGTCGGCCACGAGGCTGCCGCGGTCGGGGAGTTCGAGTTGGTCGAAGAGCACGGCGACCGCGTCGACGACCAGTTCGTTCTTGTTCGCCCAGCGCCGGTAGAGCGTGGTCTTGGCGACCCCCGCCCGGGTGGCGACATCGCCCATGGTCAGCTTCGACCAGCCCAGCTCGACGAGCGAGGCGCGGGTGGCCGCGAGGATCGCGGCGTCGGCCTCGGCGCTGCGAGGCCGGCCCGTACGGCTCCCGCGGGCGGTGTTCGGCCGGATGCTGCTGGACATGGCCGAGACGATACCGGCCGGTAAGCAGAACGCTGTGAGCCAGTTCACCGGGGAAATCTCACACGGGTGAACGCCGATACAGATACGCTACGACCTGTAGCGAAAGCCCGGTCGGACCCCCCGGGCGAGAGCGACAACCACAGGCGCCGAGGTGGGGACCCGGCGCCGACCGAACGGATCGTACGGCCGGCTTTTCACTTGCGCGCGCGGAAGGGGGAGGATGTACCCATGCAGCCTAGGAACATGTCCATGAGCGGCGTCGTCGACCTCGCCGCGGTGAAGGCGGCCGGCGAGGCCAAGGCCAAGGCGGAGCAGGCGCGCGCCGAGTCCGCCCGGCAGGGCGGCGGCGGCGCCGTTGCGCCCGCAAGTCTGGTGATCGACACCGACGAGGCGCGCTTCGAGCGCGACGTACTGCAGCGCTCCACCGAGGTCCCGGTCGTCATCGACTTCTGGGCCGAGTGGTGCGAGCCGTGCAAGCAGCTCAGCCCTCTGCTCGACCGTCTCGCCAAGGAGTACAACGGGCGGTTCGTCCTCGCCAAGATCGACGTGGACGCCAATCAGATGCTGATGCAGCAGTTCGGCATCCAGGGCATCCCTGCCGTCTTCGCGGTGGTGGCCGGCCAGGCGCTGCCCCTCTTCCAGGGTGCGGCCCCCGAGGCGCAGATCCGTCAGACGCTGGACCAGCTGATCCAGGTGGCCGAGGAGCGCTTCGGGCTCACGGGCATCGCGGTCGACGCGGATGCTTCGGACGAGGAGGCGGCGGAGGCTCCCGTTCCCGCCGGTCCCTACGACGCCGTGCTGGGGGCGGCCATGGACGCACTGGACGCGGGCGACTTCGGCGGCGCGGTGCAGGCGTACAAGAACGTGCTGGCCGACGACCCGGGCAACACCGAGGCCAAGCTGGGTCTCGCGCAGGCCGAACTGCTGGGCCGGGTCAAGGACATGGACCCGCAGCAGGTGCGCCAGGACGCCGCGAGCAATCCGGCCGATGTGCAGGCGCAGATCGCCGCGGCCGATCTGGACCTCGTCGGCGGCCATGTCGAGGATGCCTTCGGCCGGCTTGTCGAGACGGTTCGCCGCACGGCCGGAACCGATCGCGACGCGGCCCGTGTGCGACTCCTCGAACTCTTCGAGGTGGTCGGCCCGGACGACCCGCGGGTGACGGCGGCACGGCAGGCGCTCGCGAGGGTGCTGTTCTGATGTCGCATTGACATCCGTTCTGACAACGACGCCCCGAGGGCGCCGATCTGTCGGATTTGCGGCGGTGGCGCGTGCTCGCGCCATCGCCGTTTTGGCGACACAGTGACAAAACGCGGCAACGCTTTGCCAAAACTTGGTAATCCTGGCGGCTGTTACTCCTAGTACTTCAAACCGCTTGTTCTGTCCGTTTTTTGACGCCTATCCACCCCTCTGGCTCCTCACTCGGTGGCACCCTGAGTGCCTGCCCGACATCAGGCCGTCGTGGCGTGGTTATCAGGCCGTTACTAGCGAGTAACGAACCCCCTTGTATCCGGGCCGGGAATGGACCACGATCGGCGACGCTCGGTCCAATTCCGCACCAGCCCGGCCCCCAGCCGTGCCGCGGTCCGTTGGGTCCCCACCGGGCCGGTCGGCGGCAGTGGCGCCGACCGCGGACAGGGGGGTTCCTGCTCGAACGGCAGGGCCTGTCCGACCGGTTGCGCGAGAGTGCGGCCAGTGGTTGTCGCTCGGGGGTGATCGCCGGTGTTTTTCGGACGCAGCAAGCGCCTGAAAGTGCAGGCGCTCTCCTTCCCGAGGACGTAGCACTTCTCCCATCCCAGGACGGGCCCGCGGGTCCGGACCGGAGATGTACGTCCGAGAAGGAGGAATGTCATGGAGTCTGTGACTCGCGGTGGAACCAGATGGAAGCGGTTCGCCCTTGTCATGGTGCCGAGTGTGGCCGCGACGGCTGCGATAGGCATCGGCCTGGCCCAGGGTGCGCTCGCCGCGTCCTTCAGCATTTCCGGCCAGGAGTTCAAGGTCAGCGCCGACAGTCTGAACGGCACCAACTTCGTTCAGTACGGCAGCGTGGCGACAGGCAAGACGCTGGACGGCAAGGACTTTGCCGCCCCGGTGGCGGTGTCCGGCTTCAAGACGGCCAGCATCACCAACATGTGCCAGTCGGTCGTCACGCCGAACGTCCCGTTCATCGGCAACGTCAGCCTTGAGCTGCGTGCCGGCCAGGACCCCAAGAAGCCGGTCGAGGCCTCGAACATCTACCTGGATGTCTCGGAGCTGAAGGCCGACGCCGAGTTCGGCAACATCGACATCGGCGTCGCGGCGGGTCAGCTGAAGGACCCGGGCATCCAGCCCGGCACCAAGGCCAACCCGAACGGCTTCTCGCAGCGTGCCGAGACGGCCAAGCTGACGGGTGTGGAGCAGAAGGCGTGGGCGACCACCGCCGGCACCTTCAAGCTCAGCGGCCTGTCGCTGAAGCTGCACAAGGGCGTCAAGGAGTGCTTTTAAGGGCTGACGCCCTCCGGGACGGGCGGGTGAGACTCCGGCTTCGCCCGCCCGTCTCCGTTCACACAGCAACGCCAGTATCAGGGAGCTTTTTCCATGAGCGCCGAGACTTCAGCAGCACACGGGCGGGACGAGCACTTCCTCCGCGTCTTTCGGCGGGCCTTTCGCATCTGGCGTGGGCAGCGGCCGTTCTGGGCCGGTCTGTTCACCATGATCGGCGGTGTACCGATCGCGTATCTGCCGTACGCCGACCTCCGGCTCGGCAACATCACTCTTGCGATGGCCACCACGGCCGGCGCCGGCTCGCTCATCATCGGCGTCCTGCTGGTCACGCTCGGCCTGACGATGTGGTTCCAGTCCGCGGTCCGGGTGTTCGCGGGTATCGCGGCGCTCGTGCTCGCGCTGATCTCGATCCCCGTGGCCAACATCGGCGGTTTCCTCATCGGCTTCCTGTTCGCGCTGCTGGGTGGTGCCCTGTCCATCTCGTGGGCGCCGGCCAAGCAGGCCGCGGGACCCGCTGAACCTGCGCAGGCTCCCGAGCCGACCGGTGACACGGACACGGCCGCGCTGATGGTCCCGGGGCCGCGTGCCGACGAGCAGTACCACCCGAACGTGACCGAAACGACTGCCCACGCCGACGGCGGGAGGAACAGTGCGGGGTGACGACACACAGCTCAGCGCGGCTGAGGGCGGTGAGTTCCGCGAGAGAAAAGGGCCGCGCCACGCGGCTCCCAGGAAGTCGCTGCTGACCAAGCTCCACCTGCCCGCGAGCAAGGCCATGGCGCTGGCCGCGATGCCCACCGCCGTGTTCGTGGGTATGGGCCTCACCCCGAAGCTGGCCCTTGCCGACGACAAGGACATCCCCTTCGCTCCCGGTCCGTGCGTGACCCGCTCGGACGAGCCTGCGGAGTCCGAATCGCCGTCCCCCACCGAGTCGGCGAAGCCGTCCGAGACCCCGTCTCCCTCCGACACCGAGAAGCCGGAACCGACGCCGAGCGCGACGTCCGGCACGGGTGAGGAGGCGCAGGAGCCCAAGCCGTCCGAGAGCCCGTCCGCGGGCGAGGGCGACAAGGCCGCCGACGCGGACAAGGCACCCGGGACCACACCGGCGCCGGGCGAGACCAAGAACCCGCTCGACCCACTGGGCGTGGGGGAGAAGGTCGAGGACTTCTTCGACGGCATCGGTGACGCGCTCAAGGGTGAGACGACGCCGCCGGAGAGCAGTGAGCCCTCCGACGAGCCGAGCGAGCCTGCCGAGGAGCCGAGCAAGCCTGCCGAGGAGCCTGCCGAGGAGCCGACGCAGAAGCCTGCCGAGAAGCCCGCCGACGCGGTGGGCGACACGGCGGACGGCACGGTCGACAAGTCCAAGGAAGCGATCAAGGACGCCGCCGACAAGGTGGGTGCCTCGGTCGAGGAGCTGGACGAGGACGTCAAGGGACTCGACCCCAAGAAGGACGAGAACATCCCGGACGAGGCCAAGCCGCGCTTCCCGTGCCCGACCGCGGACCCCGAGGCACTCGCCGCGGCGGACCTGGAGCAGGGCCGTCCGCTGCTGCCGGACGACCCGTGGACGCTCAAGAGCACGATGCTCACCCTGACGGGCCTCGACTACAAGGGCATCGTCGAGGTGCAGACGCAGGGCGGCAAGGTCAAGAAGGTCCTGAAGTTCACCGCGACGGGCGTGGACATCAAGGACCTGCACCAGCTGGTCGTCGGCCCGAACGGCACGACGGCGCACGTCGAGGCGAGCAAGGGTTCGACCTCGAAGATCCGCAACGGCGAAGTGACGATGTACACGGAGGTGCTGGAGGGCAAGCTCTTCGGCATCATCCCGGTCAAGTTCGCCCCGGACAGCCCTCCGCCGCTGAACGTTCCGTTCGCGTTCTTCACCGATGTGACGGTCACGCAGGCCGGCCAGTTCGGCGGGACGCTGTCCGTGCCGGGCCTGCACAACTACTTCACGGGCGGAAACAGCGGGAACTGATCCCAGATCCACCGGGAGCCGCAGAACACTGTGGGCCGCACCCCCTCGGGGTGCGGCCCACAGTGGTGCATGCCCGGTCCGCAAGGGTTTCCGGTTCGAAAGGGTGGCGGCCCCGGCCCCACACGCAGCCCCGGGGCGAACCGGCCACCGGCGGCATCCGTCTGCGGGACGGCGAGCCTCCGGCGTCGGTCCGTCTCCTGTGGCATCGGAGCGTTGCGACGCCCTGCCTCGTGGGCGCGCAAAAGGCGGCCCCCGGTGTTCACCGGAAGCCGCCTCCTACGCAGGCGGGAAGCCGCCTCCTACGCACGCGCAGACGTGTCAGGCCTTCGCTTCCCCGCCCAGGTGGTGCACCCGGACCATGTTCGTCGTGCCCGGGACGCCCGGGGGCGAGCCCGCCGTCACGATCATCGTGTCGCCCTCGTTGTAGCGCTGGAGCTTGAGCAGCTCCGCGTCCACCAGGTCCACCATCGCGTCCGTCGTCTCGACGAACGGCGCCAGGAAGGACTCCACACCCCAGCTCAGCGTGAGCTGGTTGCGCGTCGCGGCGTCCGTCGTGAACGCCAGGATCGGCTGGGCCGCGCGGTAGCGGGAGAGGCGGCGGGCCGTGTCGCCCGACTTCGTGAAGGCGACGAGCGCCTTGCCGCCGAGGAAGTCCGCGATCTCGCAGGCCGCGCGGGCGACCGAACCGCCCTGCGTGCGCGGCTTCTTGCCGGGGACCAAGGGCTGGAGGCCCTTGGCGAGCAGCTCTTCCTCAGCCGCCGTGACGATCTTCGACATCGTCTTGACCGTCTCGATCGGGTACGCGCCGACCGAGGACTCCGCGGAGAGCATGACCGCGTCCGCGCCGTCCAGGATCGCGTTGGCGACGTCGGACGCCTCGGCGCGCGTGGGGCGGGAGTTGGTGATCATCGACTCCATCATCTGGGTCGCCACGATCACCGGCTTGGCGTTGCGGCGGCACATCTCGATGAGGCGCTTCTGCACCATCGGGACCTTCTCGAGCGGGTACTCGACGGCCAGGTCGCCGCGCGCCACCATCACCGCGTCGAACGCGGCGACGACATCCGCCATGTTCTCGACGGCCTGGGGCTTCTCCACCTTGGCGATGACGGGGACCCGGCGGCCCTCCTGGTCCATCACCTTGTGGACGTCCTTGACGTCGTCCGCGTTGCGCACGAACGAGAGGGCGACCATGTCGCAGCCCATCCGCAGTGCGAAGCGGAGGTCCTCGACGTCCTTCTCGGACAGGGCCGGGACGTTGACCGCCGCGCCGGGCAGGTTGATGCCCTTGTGGTCGGAGATCACGCCGCCCTCGATGACGATGGTCTTGACCCGGGGGCCTTCGACCTCCGTGACGCGCAGTTCGACGTTGCCGTCGTTGATCAGGATCTGGTCGCCCTTGGAGACGTCACCGGGCAGACCCTTGTACGTCGTCCCGCAGATCGACTTGTCGCCGGGGACGTCGTCGGTGGTGATGGTGAACTCGTCGCCGCGGACCAGTTCGACCGGCCCCTCGGCGAATGTTTCCAGTCGGATCTTGGGGCCCTGGAGGTCGGCGAGCACTCCGACCGCGCGGCCGGTGTCCTCGGACGCCTTGCGGACGCGGTGGTACCGCTCCTCGTGGTCGGCGTGGGTCCCATGGCTGAAGTTGAAGCGGGCCACGTTCATGCCGGCCTCGATGAGCGCTTTCAGCTGCTCGTAGGAGTCGACGGCGGGGCCCAGTGTGCAGACGATTTTGGAACGGCGCATGAGGCGGATCCTATCGGTTTGTTTCTCTGCGGAATATTCCGTCTGGTGGAATGTACAAATGGGCGCCGGTCCGCTCAGGCGTTCACCGATTCACTCCACCGATTCAGTTCACAAGATCGAAGGTCTGTCGGGCGATTTCCAGCTCCTCGTCCGTCGGGACCACGGCCACCGCGACCCGCGCGTACTCCGGCGAGATCAGCCGTGCCTCACCGGACCGTACGGCGTTGAGGTCGGCGTCCAATGCCAGGCCCAGCTCCTCCAGACCCGCGATCGCAGCCTCTCGCACCGGTGCGGCATTCTCACCCACACCTGCGGTGAAAACGACCGCGTCCACCCGGCCGAGCACCGCGTAATACGCCCCGATGTACTTCTTCAGCCGGTGGACGTAGATGTCGAACGCCAGCTTGGCCCGCGCGTCGCCCTCGTCGATACGACGGCGGATCTCCCGCATGTCGTTGTCACCACAAAGCCCCACCAGGCCGCTTTTCTTGTTGAGCAGCGTGTCGATCTCATCGGTGGACATTCCCGCCACCCGCTTCAGATGGAACGTCACCGCCGGATCGATGTCCCCGGAGCGCGTACCCATCACGAGCCCCTCCAAGGGAGTCAAGCCCATCGAGGTGTCCACGCAGCGTCCGCCGGCCACCGCGGAGGCGGACGCACCGTTGCCGAGATGCAGCACGATGACGTTCACCTCGGACGGGTCCCTGCCCAGGAGGGCCGCCGTCGCCCGCGAGACATAGGCGTGGGACGTGCCGTGGAAGCCGTAACGGCGGATACGGTGCGCGTCCGCGGTCTCCACGTCGATGGCGTAACGGGCCGCCGGCTCCGGCATCGTCGTGTGGAACGCCGTGTCGAAGACCGCGACCTGCGGGAGGTCGGGACGCAGCGCCCGAGCGGTGCGGATGCCGGTGATGTTCGCCGGGTTGTGCAGCGGGGCGACCGGGACCAGCCGCTCGATCTCCGCCAGGACCTCGTCCGTGATCACGGTCGGTGCGGTGAAGCGCAGGCCGCCGTGCACCACCCGGTGGCCGATGGCCACGAGCTCGGGCGAGTCCAGCCCGAGTCCGTCGTGGGCCAGTTCCTCGGCGACCGCTTTCAGCGCCGAGTCGTGATCGGCGATCGGCCCGTTGCGCTCCCGCTTCTCGGTGCCACCGCCCTCCTGTGGGGCATGCACGAGCCGGGACGTCTGCTCGCCGATCCGCTCCACCAGGCCGACCGCCAGCCGCGAGGAGTCCCGCATGTCCAGGAGCTGGTACTTCACCGACGACGAACCGGAGTTGAGGACGAGTACGCGGGTGCCGGTCATGCGGGGAGCTCCTGACCCTGGGCCTGGATCGCGGTGATCGCGACCGTGTTGACGATGTCGCTGACGAGCGCGCCGCGGGAGAGGTCGTTGACCGGCTTGCGCAGACCCTGGAGCACCGGGCCGACGGCCACGGCGCCCGCCGAACGCTGCACGGCCTTGTACGTGTTGTTGCCGGTGTTCAGGTCCGGGAAGATCAGGACCGTCGCCCGGCCGGCCACCTCCGAGTCGGGCAGCTTCGTCGCCGCCACCGACGGCTCGACCGCCGCGTCGTACTGGATCGGGCCCTCGATCCGCAGATCCGGCCGGGCCTCGCGCACCAGTTTGGTCGCCTCGCGCACCTTGTCCACGTCCGCGCCGGAACCCGAAGTGCCCGTCGAGTACGACAGCATCGCGATCCGCGGCTCCACACCGAAGCGGGCGGCAGTCGCCGCCGACTGGATGGCGATGTCCGCCAGCTGTTCGGCGTCCGGGTCCGGGTTGACCGCGCAGTCGCCGTACACGAGAACCCTGTCGGCCAGGCACATGAAGAACACGGACGACACGATCGACGCTTCCGGCGTGGTCTTGATGATCTCGAACGCCGGGCGGATCGTCGCGGCCGTGGAGTGCACGGAGCCCGACACCATGCCGTCGGCCAGGCCCTCCTGGACCATCAGCGTGCCGAAGTAGTTGACGTCCGCCACGACGTCATGGGCCAGCTCCTCCGTCACACCGCGGTGGGCGCGCAGCTGCGCGTACCGCTCGGCGAAGGACTGGCGCAGATCGGAGACGGCCGGGTCGATCAGCTGGGCGGACGACAGATCGATGCCGAGGTCGGCGGCCTTCTTGCGGATCAGTTCGGTGTCGCCGAGCAGCGTCAGATCGCACACATCGCGGCGGATCAGCACATCCGCGGCGCGCAGGACGCGCTCCTCCGCGCCCTCCGGCAGCACGACGCGACGGCGGTCGGCGCGGGCCTGCTCCAGCAGGTCGTGCTCGAACATCATCGGCGTCACGCGGCCGCTGCGGGCCACCGCGAGCCGCTCCAGCAGGTCGGAGGTGTCGGCGTAACGCTCGAAGAGCCCGAGGGCGGTCTCCGCCTTGCGCGGCGTGGAGGCGTTCAACTTGCCCTCCATCGCGAACAGTTCGCTCGCCGTCGGGAAGCTGGTGCCTTCGACCGAGACGACCGGGGTGCCGGGTGCCAGGCGGTTCGCGAGGGTGAGGATCTCCTCGCTCGGGCGCTCGTTCAGTGTCAGCAGGAGGCCCGCGATGGGCGGGGTGCCCGCCGAGTGCGCGGCGAGCGCGCCCACGACCAGGTCGGCGCGGTCGCCGGGGGTGACCACCATGCAGCCGGGGGTCAGGGCGGGCAGGAAGTTCGGCAGCATCGCGCCGCCGAAGACGAAGTCCAGGGCGTCGCGCGCGAGACCGGAGTCGTCGCCGAGGAGGACCGTGCCGCCCAGGGCATGCGTGATCTGGGCGACCGTGGGAGCGGCGAGCGCGGGGTCGTCGGGCAGGACGTAGCAGGGAACCGGCAGGCGGGCCGCCAGCCGCTCGGCTATCGCCGCGCGCTCGTCGGGCGCGACCCGGTTGGCGACCATCGCGAGGACGTTGCAGCCCAGGCCCTCGTAGGCGCGGTAGGCGTTGCGCGTCTCGGCGCGCACGGCCTCCGGGGTCTGGCCCTTGCCGCCGACGACCGCGATCAGCGAGGCGCCGAACTCGTTCGCCAGGCGGGCATTGAGCGCGAGCTCGTCGGGAAGCTGGGTGTCCGAGTAGTCGGTGCCGAGCACGAGGACCACCTCGTACTCCCTGGCCACCTGGAGGAAGCGCTCGACCAGGTGGGAGACCAGCTCGTCGGTACCCTTCTCGGCCTGCAGCGCGGCGGCCTCGTGGTAGTCGATGCCGTACACCGACGACGGGTCCTGGGAGAGCCGGTAGCGCGCCCGCAGCAGCTCGAACAGGCGGTCGGGGCCGTCGTGGACCAGGGGACGGAACACGCCGACGCGGTCCACCTGGCGGGTCAGAGTCTCCATGACCCCCAGCTCGACCACCTGCCGTCCGTCCCCGCGGTCGATCCCGGTCACGTACACGCTGCGCGTCACGCGTGCTCTCCCGTCCATGCGTCGTCCGTCGTCGTCGGCCGGCGGTTCCGGCGCTCCGACCGAAATCTGTGCGTGCAAAAAAGCCGCCCGGGGCGGCATAGCCCTCTTGACAATACCCTTGCGGGTGGCTAAGGCGCCCGTCGGGCGGGGGTGGGCGCCCGGGTCCCGCCCGGTCGGCTGGGAGCGCGGGGCCTTCGGGGCCCGTGGGACAATTGGACCCGGGCCGGAGGGTACGACGACGAGCAGGAGACACGTCACGATGCGCATCGGAGTTCTCACCGCAGGCGGAGACTGCCCGGGCCTGAACGCAGTGATCCGTTCGGTCGTCCATCGCGCCCTGACCGGACACGGTGACGAAGTCATCGGCTTCGAGGACGGGTTCAGGGGGCTGCTCGACGGTCACTTCCGGCCCCTCGACCTCAATGCGGTGGGCGGCATCCTCGCCCGTGGCGGCACCATTCTCGGCTCCACCCGTCTCGAGCGCGACCGGCTGCGCGAAGCCGCCGAGAACGCGGCGGAGTTGGCGAAGCAGTACGGCATCGACGCCCTCATCCCCATCGGCGGCGAGGGCACGCTCACCGCGTCCCGGATGCTGGCCGAGGCCGGGATGCCCGTCATCGGCGTCCCGAAGACCATCGACAACGACATCTCCTCCACTGACCGCACCTTCGGCTTCGACACCGCCGTCATGGTCGCCACCGAGGCCATCGACCGCCTCAAGACCACCGCGGAATCCCATCAGCGCGTGATGGTCGTCGAGGTCATGGGACGGCATGCCGGCTGGATCGCCCTCGAGTCCGGAATGGCCGGCGGCGCGCACGGCATCTGTCTGCCGGAACGCCCCTTCCAGGTCGACGACCTGGTGAAGATGGTCGAGGAGCGCTTCGCACGCGGCAAGAAGTTCGCCGTCGTCTGCGTGGCGGAGGGCGCGCATCCGGCGGAGGGCTCGATGGAGTACGCCAAGGGCGAGATCGACCAGTTCGGCCACGAGCGCTTCCAGGGCATCGGCAACCGGCTGGCCGCCGAACTGGAGCACCGTCTCGGCAAGGAGGCCAAGCCGGTCATCCTCGGCCATGTGCAGCGCGGTGGCACGCCGACCGCGTACGACAGGGTGCTCGCCACCCGCTTCGGCTGGCACGCGGTGGAGGCCGTGCACCGCGGCGAGTTCGGCATGATGACGGCACTGCGTGGCACGGACGTGGTGATGGTGCCGCTTGCGGAGGCCGTGACGCAGCTGAAGACCGTACCGGCGGAGCGGATGTTCGAGGCCGAGTCGGTCTTCTGAGCCGCCGCCGCCACAGACCACTCGGGGCTGCGTCTGCATGCATGCACGCCCTGCCCGCCGCGTTCGCCCTCGCCGATGTGCGGCCGACGAACGGGAAGGTGTTCCTCGACCGGACGGCTCGCCGGACCGGCGCCCAGGTCGTGGACGAGCCGGTCGATCCGCGAGTCGGCCGGTCGGCTCAACGGCTCACCTGACTGGCTCGCCCACCGCCCGTTCCCACGCGTGCTCCGAGCCGTCGGAGGGTGGGATGACCTCGTGCGGACCGCTCGGTCCGCCGACAGTCCTCTCGCGCTCTCCGCCGTGTCGCATCCTTGGACTCGACCGTCCCGAACAGGCCTAGATGCCGTGCGCCACTTCCCAGAAGTGGTCCACGATGCGCTCCAGGAATTCGCGGCCCGCGATGCCCGTGTCCTGTGACGTGGCGCCCCAGCTCAGAGTCGCCACCATCCGGGACTGGTAGTCCGCGTGCAGCTGCTCGAGCACGTCCTCCAGATGGTCGCGGCCCAGTGGGAGCATCTTGCCGACCGGGCGGACGTACGCCTGCCAGCGTGAGGTCACCGCGTTGCGCAGCAGTTCGGCGAGCTCCTCGTCGCGGCCGGTCGCCGCGATCAGTTCACGGGGGCCGAGCTGCAGCGCCTCGGCGAGCGCCGTCGTCTGGCGTTCGTTGCCGCGCCAGCGGCCCGAGTCCTCCATGCGCCGGTACGCCCCCGCTTCCAGGCCGACCCGGCGGGCGAGATCGTCACTCGCCCAGCCGCGGGCGATCCGATGCTCGCGCAGGGTCGTCGCAGCGGCGAACAGTTCGCCCGGGGAGCACCACAGCACACCCGCGAGCGCGGTCAGCTCACGGGAGTCGGGCACGGCGAGCCCGCGCTCCCACGCCACGACCGTGTCCGGTGTGACCTGGAGGCCGTACTGGGCCCGCAGGCCGTACGCCACATGGCCGGGCGCCATCCCCAGCGCCTGGCGCAGTCGGCGCGCGGCGGGGGCGTTGAAGGGTGGGGACGGGGTGTGCTGCACGCACACAACGTACGGGCAGGGCGGCCACGGCGACTACGGTGCGTTCACCCCAAGCT
Organism: Streptomyces sp. NPDC043812; assembly: GCF_056436245.1. Classification (NCBI taxonomy): domain Bacteria; kingdom Bacillati; phylum Actinomycetota; class Actinomycetes; order Kitasatosporales; family Streptomycetaceae; genus Streptomyces; species Streptomyces sp. NPDC043812. The sequence goes on along the minus strand of NZ_JBWKCY010000012.1, from coordinate 157,590 downwards.
ACAACTCGTAGGATTCTCCGAGCTGATCAATGGGTGTTGCGGCTACCGCGGGGTACGCCGGCCCGGCGCTCACCCCTTGACCGCTCCGCCCAGCGCGAAGCCGCCGCCGAGCCTGCGGGCGATCAGCACGTACAGCACCAGGACCGGTGCGGAGTACAGCAGGGAGAACGCCGCCAGCTGACCGTAGATGACGGAACCGTAATTGCCGAAGAAGGTGAAGATGGACACGGACGCGGGCAGTTGCTCGGGGGACAGGATCAGCATGAAGGGGACGAAGAAGTTTCCCCACAGCATGATGAACGTGTAGATCGTCACCACCGTCAGCCCGGGACCCATCAGCGGCAGCACCACCCTGGTCAGCGTCTGAAGACTCGACGCCCCGTCCGTCCAGGCCGCCTCCTCCAGAACCAGCGGCACGCCGTCCATGAAGTTCTTCATCAGCCAGATGGCGAACGGGAGTTGGGAGGTGGCGAGGAACAATGCCGTGCCATACATCGTGTCGATCAGATCGACCTGCACGAACAGTCCGTACACCGGGACCATGATGGCCGTGATCGGCAGACAGGTCGTGAACAGGATCGTCAGCAGATAGGGGCGGTTGAACCGGGACCTGTGCCGCGACAGCGGATACGCGGCGAGCACCGCGCCCACCACCGACACCACCGTCGCCCCGCCGCACAGCAGCAGACTGTTCAGCATCGGCGTGAACGTGATCTCGTCGGTCAGCACCGCGCCGAAGTTCTCGGACGTGACCGACGAGGGCACCCGTACGCGCAGATCGGCATCCGCGTCCACCGACGCGAGCACCAGCCACAGCAGGGGGACGGCGAAGGCGGCGGCCGTCAGCAGCAGCGCGCCGTTCGCCGCGAGGCGGGCGCGGGTGGCGCGGCGCATCACACCTCCACCTTCATGAGACGCAGATACACGACCGAGAACAGCGAGCCGACCAGCAGGAGCAGCAGCGCAACCGCCGTGCCGTAGCCGATCAGCGATTTCAGGAACGCCTGGTCGTACATGAACACCGGCAGCGTCTGGCTCCTGTTGCCAGGTCCGCCGCGGGTCATCGCCCAGATCAGACCGAAGACCGACAGCGTGGAGAGCGTGTTCAGCATCAGGTTCGTGCCGATGGAGCGGCGGATCATCGGCAGCGTGATGTGCCAGACCCGGCGCGGTCCGGAAGCCCCGTCGACCTCCGCCGCCTCCGTGATGTCCCGGGGGATCTCGGCGAGCGCCGCGGAGTAGATGAGCATCGAGAACGCCGTCCCGCGCCAGACGTTGGCGAACGACACGGCCAGGATCGGCAGGGTGAACAGCCAGTTCTGCGACGGCAGATGCAGCCAGTCCAGGATGGCGTTCAGCGTGCCCTCCCGGCGGAAGAAGGTGTAGAGGAGGAAGGCCGCCACGATCTCCGGCAGCACCCACGCCGTGATCACGAGCGAACCGGTGAGCGTACGGACGGGACGGGAAGCGGCCCGCATCAGACCCGCGAGCGCCAGGCCGAGGGTGTTCTGGCCGGCCACCGCGGAGACGAAGGTGAAGACGAGCGTGAGCCAGACCGCGTTGCGGAAGTCGTCGTCGGCGAACGCGCGGCGGAAGTTGTCCAGGCCCACGAACTCGGCGCCCGACTGGCCCGTCAACTGGGTGTCGGTGAAGGCGATCCAGACGCAGTAGCCGATCGGTCCGGCCAGGAACAGGAGCAGCAGGATGGTGGCGGGGGCGAGCGGTACCCACCGCCACCATCCCGTTCGTGAGGCGCTCACCCGGTGCTCACCGGGAGACGACTGCGCCGTCGGCGATGGTCCTCAGCTGGTCGTCGTACGCCTTCGCCGCCTCCGCCGGGGACGCGTCGCCGGTGGTCACCTTCTCCATCGCCTCGCCGATGGCCGTCGACACCTGCGGGTAGACGGGCAGGGCGGGGCGGTAGTGGGTGTACTGCACCAGGCCGGTGAAGAAGTCGATGCCCGGCATGGACTGCAGATAACGGGGATCGGCAGCCACGTCCTTGCGCACCGCGATCTGTGCGCCGACGACGCACCACTCGGTCGCGCTCTCCTTCGACTGCAGCGTCTTGACGAACTCGAAGGCCAGGTCGGGGTTTCCGGCCTTCGACGGGATCGACCAGGCCCAGCCGCCGGACATCGACACCTTGCCGGGCGCCTGGCCGTTCTGCGTCGGCATCGGGGCCTGCGCGAGCTTCTCGCTCCACTCGGGCCATTCCTTGGGGCCCTTGTTGATCCAGTTCTGGCCCATCCAGGAGCCGTCGAGCGAGATCGCGAGCTTGCCCTCGGGGAAGAACTCGGTGGCGACGCGGGTGCCGATGTTCGGGTCGAGGGCGTCGGAGACGTCCGGGCCCAGCTTCTCCTTGTAGACCGTGCCCACGAAGTCGAGCGCGTCGGTGAAGCCCTTCCCGCCGGTGACCCACTTCTTCTGCGACGCGTCGTAGAGGGGGTTCTCGCCCGTGCCGTACAGCAGCATCTCGAAGCCCTGCATGACCGCGGCCTCGCCCGGTCCCTTGCCGGTGTAGACGTTGATCGGGATGGCGTCGGGGACCTTCTCCTTGACCGTGCGGGCGGCGTCCAGGATCTCCGCCCAGTTCTTCGGCTGCCAGTCGGCCGGCAGGCCGGCCTCGGCGAAGATCTCCTTGTTGAACCACAGCCCGCGGGTGTCGGTGCCGTCCGGAATGCCGTACGTCCGGCCGTCCTCCGCCTTCGCCGCGGCCTTCGCGGTGTCGACGAACTGGTCCCACTGGTCCCACTTGGGCAGATAGTCGTCCAGTGGCTTCAAGTACCCGGCCTTGATGTCGGAGTTGATGCGGAACGTGTCCTCGTAGACCAGATCGGGCGCGGTCTTGGAGGAGCGCATCATCTGCTGCGCCTTGGTGGCGTAGTCGTTGTCAGGGGCCTGGATCGGGATCAGTTTGACCTTCTTGCCGGGGTGGTCCTTCTCGAACTGCTTCTTGGCCGCCTCCAGATAGGCGTCCTTGAACCGGATCTTGTTGTCGGTGGACCGGTTGTAGACGACTTCGACGATGTCCGGGTCGCTGCTCGATCCGCCGCCGCAGGCGGTGAGGGTCGCCGCGAGGGCGGTGACGGCGGTGGCGAGGACCAGTGGGGCGGTGGGGCGCACGGGCACGACCTCCTCTGAGCCGGGGGAGCCGGGCAGGCGAATGCGGGGCTCGGGGGCTGCCCGTGACCGTATGACCGGTCAGTTGACAAAATCAATCCCCGTGCAGAGCACAGCGATTGGCCCGCGGCCCGGAGGACCGGTGGTTCGCGGCGACTCAGCGCTTGGCGGTGATCCAGCGGTACTGGAGCTCCGGCCGGCCGATCTGGCCGTACTGAGGGCTGCGGGCCGCCCGCCCGCCGGTGACCAGGTGCTCCAGATAGCGACGTGCGGTGATCCGCGAAATACCCACGGCCGCGGCGGCCTCGGCAGCGGTGAGGCCCTCGGCGGACTCGCGCAGTGTGCGGGTGACCGCCTCCAGGGTGGGCGCGCTCAGCCCCTTCGGCAGCGTGGTCGCCGTGCGCGGCGCCCGCAGAGTGGCCAGCGCCCGGTCGACCTCGTCCTGACCGCTGGCCTCGCCCGCTGACGCCCGGAACTCGGCGTAACGGCTGAGCCGGTCGCGCAGCGTGGCGAAGGTGAAGGGCTTGAGCACGTACTGCACGACCCCGAGCGAGACGCCCTCCCGGACGATGGCGAGATCCCGGGCGGAGGTGACGGCGATGACATCGGCGGAATGGCCTGCCGCGCGGAGCGAGCGGACGAGGTTCAGCCCGTGCCCGTCGGGGAGGTACAGGTCGAGCAGCAGCAGATCGACATCGGCCCGCTCCAGCGCCCGCACGGCCTCCGCGCGGGAATGCGCAACCCCGACAACGGCGAACCCGGCCACGCGGCCGACGTACATCGCGTGCGCGTCGGCGGCGACGGGGTCGTCCTCGACGACGAGGACTCTGATGGTCATGGGCGCGCCTCCGCAGTGTCCAGCGGCAGCAGCACCGTGAACTCGGCGCCGCCGTCCGGGCCTTGGTCGACAGCAATGGTGCCGCGGCCGCGGTGCACCGCCTGCTGGACCAGTGCCAGCCCGATGCCGCGCCCGGGGCCGTGGGTGGACCAGCCCCGGCGGAAGACGTCCTGCGCACGCTCGGGATCGACACCGGGTCCCGTGTCGGCGACCCGCAGCAGCAGCTCGCCCTGCTCCGCCCGCGCGGTCACGGTGACCCGCGCGCGGATGCCTCCGGGCGGGGGCGGCGCGACACGGACGTCGGCCGGCGCGGCCTGCACGCCTGCCGGGGCGTGGTCCGGACCGAGGCCGGCCCGGCCCGCCAGGGCCGACTCCGTCGACGGCGCCGCGATGCCACCCGCCGCGTCCACCGCGTTGTCGATCAGGTTGCCCAGGATCGTCACCAGGTCCCGTGACGTGAGCGACTCGGGCAGGACTCCGTCGTCGATACGGCTGTCCTCCGCGAGGACCAGCTCCACGCCCCGCTCGTTCGCCTGAGCCGCCTTGCCGAGCAGCAGCGCCGCCAGCACCGGTTCCCCGACCGCCCCCACCACGCGGTCGGTCAGCGCCTGCGCCAGTTCCAGCTCCGCCGTGGCGAAGTCGACCGCCTCGTCCGTGCGGCCCAGTTCGATCAGCGACACCACCGTGTGCAGGCGGTTCGCAGCCTCGTGGGCCTGGGAACGCAGCGCCTGTGTGAAGTCCCGTTCCGAGTCCAGCTCGCCCGAGAGGGCCTGGAGCTCGGTGTGGTCGCGCAGGGTCACCACCGTGCCGCGCTGCTCGCCGCCGACGACCGGTTGTGTGTTCACCACGACGACCCGGTCCGCGGTCAGATGGAGTTCGTCGACCCGCGGCTCGGACGCCAGCAGCGCGCCCGTGAGGGGGGCGGGCAGGCCCAGGTCGGCGACCGGCCGGCCCACGGCCTCCTCACCGAGCCCGAGCAGCTCCCGCGCGCCGTCGTTGACCAGCGCAATCCGCCGGGCGCCGTCGAGCATCAGCAGTCCCTCGCGCACCGCGTGCAGCGCGGCCTCGTGGTAGTCGTGCATGCGGCCCAGCTCCGCGGCGTTCATGCCATGGGTGTGCCGCCGCAGCCTGGCGTTGATCACATACGTGCCGACGCCGCCGAGTGCGAGTGCCGCGCCCGCCATGCCCAGCAGCGCCGTGACCTGCTTGGCGACCTGCTCGCTGATCTCGTCGATCGTGATGCCCGCGCTGACGATCGCGACGACCTCGCCGCCGTCGCGCACCGGTGCCACCGTCCGCACGGACTGGCCGAGTGTTCCGCGGTACTGCTCGCTGTAGATCTCGCCGCGCAGGGCGGGCTCGATATGGCCGAGATACGTCCGGCCTATCTGGCCCGCCTCCGGGTGCGTCCAGCGCTGCCCCGCCGGGTTCATGATCACGACGAAGTCCATGCCCGCGTCCTTGCGCAGGGCCTCCGCGTACGGCTGGAGAACGGCCGACGGGTGCTCGGACCGCACGGCCTCGGCCACGGCCGGGGAGCGCGCCGCTGCCGCCGCAGCCGCGGTGGTCTGCAGCCGTGCGGACTCCTCGGCCTGGGAGCGGTCGGTCAGATACGCGAAGAGCGCGCAGCCCGCCACGATCGCGGCGACCAGCACGACCTGCATCGCGAAGAGCTGCCCCGCGAGGCTGCGGGGACGGGGAATGCGCATGCGGTAAGTCTGCCTGGCCGGAATTGTGTGAACGAAACGAACGCAAGGGTGACCGGGGTCACAGGCGTGATGGATAGTCGCGGGGATCCATCGGGACATGGACGCGCAATTCGACGAGGAGGCACCCGTGGCCACTGCAACCGGCAGGCGGGACCGTACCCACTATCTGTACATCGCAGTCATCGGGGCCGTGGTGCTCGGCATCATCGTGGGGTTCGCCGCCCCCGGGGTCGCCGTCGAGCTGAAGCCGATCGGCACCGGATTCGTCAATCTCATCAAGATGATGATCTCGCCGGTGATCTTCTGCACGATCGTGCTCGGCATCGGCTCCGTCCGCAAGGCCGCCAAGGTGGGCGCGGTCGGCGGACTCGCCCTCGGCTACTTCCTGGTGATGTCGACCGTGGCCCTCGCCATCGGTCTGCTCGTCGGCAACCTGCTGGAGCCGGGCGCCGGGCTGCACCTGACGGAGGCGGCGCGCGAGGCCGGCGCGGAGCAGGCGTCCGGCGCGAGCGAGAGCACCGCGGACTTCCTCCTCGGCATCATCCCGACCACCCTGGTCTCCGCGTTCACCGAGGGCGAGGTGCTGCAGACCCTGCTGGTCGCGCTGCTCGCGGGCTTCGCGCTGCAGGCCATGGGCGCGGCCGGCGAGCCGGTGCTGCGCGGCATCGGGCACATCCAGCGCCTGGTCTTCCGCATCCTCGCGATGATCATGTGGGCCGCGCCCATCGGTGCCTTCGGCGCGATCGCGGCGGTGGTCGGCGAGACCGGTCTGGACGCTCTGAAGTCGCTCGCGGTCATCATGATCGGCTTCTATGTCACCTGCGCCCTGTTCGTCTTCGTCGTCCTCGGCGCCCTGCTGCGGATCTTCGCCGGCGTGAACCTTTTCTCGCTGCTGCGCTACCTCGGCCGTGAATTCCTGCTGATCCTCTCCACCTCGTCGTCCGAGTCGGCGCTGCCGCGTCTGATCGCGAAGATGGAGCACCTGGGTGTGAGCAAGCCCGTCGTCGGCATCACCGTTCCGACCGGCTACTCCTTCAACCTCGACGGCACCGCGATCTATCTGACGATGGCGTCGCTGTTCATCGCCAACGCGACCGGTGCGCCGCTGAGCGCCGGTGAGCAGATCTCACTGCTCGTCTTCATGATCATCGCGTCGAAGGGTGCTGCGGGTGTGACCGGCGCAGGTCTGGCGACGCTGGCCGGCGGCCTGCAGTCGCACCGCCCCGACCTCGTCGACGGCGTCGGTCTCATCGTCGGTATCGACCGCTTCATGAGCGAGGCGCGTGCCCTGACGAACTTCGCGGGCAACGCGGTCGCGACCGTCCTTGTGGGCACCTGGACGAAGGAGATCGACAAGGACCGTGCCGCACAGGTGCTGGCGGGCAGGGTGCCGTTCGACGAGAAGACCCTGGTCGACGATCACGCCCCGCACCACGCCACGGAGGTGCCGGGGCCCCGCGAGGAGGAGTCCCGGCCCCTGAAGGTCTGACCCTCCGCATCCCCACCGGGCGTGTGCCGGACCCACCCCCCAGGGTCCGGCACACTTCCGCGTCACGGCCGGTCCTCACTGCTGGATCGGCCGTCCGTCCGTCCCGCAGATGTAGCCCGCCACGATGCAGTCGGTGACCCGGCGCTTCAGTTCGTTCTCGTCCCACGCGTTGAAGAAGTCGCCGTGGAACGTGTAGCCGGGCTGATCGGTGACGTTGGTGCCGTTCCTGGTGCCCGCGAGCGTCAGCCCGCCGCCGTTCACCGGCCAGGTGATCAGCAGTTCCAGTCGCGGTACGACGACCGGGTGGGACGACGGGCAGTTCTGGCCGACCGCGTAGGCCATGTGGTCCCGGTGGTTGACGCTGTCCAGGTTCTGTCCGTCCCAGCAGGTCGGGAAGTCCAGATAGTTCTCCAGCTTCGTGCCGGGCGGGCAGGTGAGGAAGTCGCGGCTCGATTCCGGTCTGCCGACGCAGGACCAGCGCGCTGCCGGGTTCTGGTCGGGCGAGGTGGCGAGGGCATTGCCCACCACGTACCGCAGACCGCGCGGATGGGCGACGGCACGCGTGTGGTCGGTGATGCCCTGGTAGTAGACGGTGACCCGCTCGGGGGCCACGGGGACTCCGTTCTTGTACAGGGTGGGCGTCCAGTAGGAGGAAAGGTCCACCTGGGGGGTGCAGTTGGTGGTCCCGGCGGCCAGCGACTGGAGGGTGGAGGAGGCGTTGGCCGTGCGGTTCCCGTAGAACTCGTGGATGTGCGAGCGGCCCGCCTGTCCCGGGAAGACGATCGGGTCGTCGCCCTTGCGATGGCTGGAGAGGCAGTCGGCGCGGAACTCACTGCCCCGCACCGGCGCCGCAGCCTGCGCGACGATCGCCGCCGCCTGTGTGTCGGTGTACGTGTACGCGTGCGCCCGATGGGCCGAGTGGCTGCTTGTGTCTTCCTGGGTGCCGAGCCGCCCGGCCGTGATCAGAAGGAGCACCGCCGCGGCGCCCGCGAGCAGTTTGCGGATCATGAGGTCGGTCGCCTTCCGGTCAGCCGAACGGGATGCGGACGACGGACTGGTTGCCGATGCCGACCGTGCTGGTGCCGTTGCCTATGGCGTTCCAGACCTCGATGCGCACCTTGCCGTTGGTCAGGTTGCCGTGCGCCCCGGTGGCCGATGCGAGGCCTCTGGCCTGGGTGTAGTGCTCGTATCCGGGCACGGGATCGGTGGCGAAGTACTGGTACGTCTCGGTGCGTTCCCAGGTGCCGTCCCCGGTGCGGTCGTAACTCACCCTGATCTGCTGGCCGTTGGCCACCGTCGTGCCGGCATCGACGAGCAGGTCGAACTGTGTGGCGCCGCCGTTGTAGGTACGGGTGATCGGCCCCGAGGTGAAGACCTGCGGACTGTGCGGGGTGCCGTCGTGGTTCGCGCCGCCCGCCGAGGCGAGTGTCGCCGTCGCGGCCGATGCCGCCGCGTCTCCCGCGCCGCTGCCGGGGCGCAGATACAGCTGGGAGGAACCGGACGGCGGAGGGTCGCTCGGGTCGGGCGGGGGAGTCGTACCGCCGCCTCCTCCGCGCGTCCACACCGCCACGTAGTCGACGAGCATCGACCGGCCCGGGACGGTCGCGCCCGTCGGGGTGGCGAACCCGGCGAGGGCGTCGGGGAAGGCGCCGCCCATCGCGACGTTGAGCAGGATGAAGTACCCGGCGTGGTCGGTCATGTTGGCCCAGGTGGCCGCGTCGAAGCGGTCCTGGCCGACGCTGTGGAAGAGCTGGCCGTCCACGTACCAGCGCAGCTGGTTGGGTGCGACGGAGCGGTCCCACTCGAAGCGGTACGTGTGGAAGGCCGACTGGCAGGAGGCGCCGGGGCAGGCGCGGCTGGCGCCGATGCCGCTGGTCTCGTTGCACGGACCGCCGGGATTCACTCCGCAGTGCAGGACGCCCCACACGGAGTTGATGCCATTGACGTTCTCCATCACGTCGAACTCGCCGATGGACGGCCAGTTCCAGTAGTTGCCGCGGTAGGGGGCGCCGAGCGCCCAGAAGGCGGGCCAGTAGCCGAGTGCGGCCTGACCGGTGACGTCGGGCATCCGGATACGGCCCTCGATGCGCAGGGTGCCGCCCGCCGGAGCCTTGAAGTCGGCGCGGCGGGTCTCGATCCGGGCCGAGGTCCAGCCCGCGCCGTCGCGGAGCGGGGTGATGCGCAGGTTGCCGTTGCCGTCGTGGCTGATGTTGTCGGGGCTGGCGGTGTAGTTCTGGATCTCGCCGGTACCCCAGTTGCCGGGGCCGCCGGGATAGCCGTGCCCGGTGTCGATCTGCCAGTTGGCGGAGGAGGGCAGGGTGCGGTCGGCGCCGGTGAAGTCGTCGCTCCACTGGAGGTTCCAGCCGGGGGTGGGCGGCACGTCGCCCCGTGCGGTCCCGGCGCCGGTGACGGCGACCAGACCGGCCAGGGCGACGGCCATGGCCAGGGCGACAGCGAGGAGTGGGGTGCGTCGGATGCGGCTCGTGCTCAAGGAAACCTCCGGGGGAGGACGGTGCCGAGACCGGGGACGGGGGTTTTGAGAGCGCTCTCAATGAGGTTTGTAGAGGGAGACGACGGCCCCGTCAATGGCTACCGGCAGTTCACTTCCTGGCGCCGGCCGACGGTTGGCTGCTGAACGGCTGCTCAGCAGCCAGACGCTCCCCGCGCCGGCCCACCCGTCCTGGCTCGGACGTCCCGGCTCAGGCGTCCAATGCCGCCAACTCCGGTGCGCTCAACGTCAGTTCATCCGCTCTCGCCGAGTCCCTGATGGTCTGCGGGCGGCTCGCGCCGGGAATCGGCACGACCGTGGGCGACGCGGCGAGAAGCCATGCGAGCGCCACCTGTTGAGGGCTCACGCCACGCTCCCGCGCCACATCGTGGAAGGCGGCGCAGGCGGTGGGTGTGGTGGCCGCCCCGGTCGGCACCGGGCCGTCCAGCGAGCTGCGCGAGATGCCGCCGAGCGGGCTCCACGGCAGAAACGCCAGTCCCAGCTCGGCGCACAGTCGCAGCTCCGGTGCGCTGTCGCGGACCTCGGGCGAGTAGCGGTTCTGCACGGACACCAGCCGGTCGCCCAGGATCTCCCGGGCCAGCAGGATCTGTGTGGTGTCCGCGTTGGAGATCCCGGCATGCCGGATCGTGCCCTCGTCCAGCAGCTCCGCGAGCGCACCGACCGACTCCGCGTACGGAACGACCGGGTCGGGCTTGTGCAGTTGGTACAGCCCGATCGCGTCGCCGCCCAAGCGCGCCAGCGAGGCGCGGGCGGCCTGCTTCAGCCGCCGGGGACGGCCGTCGACGGTCCAGCCGCCGTCGGCGCTGCGCCCGCGGCCTCCCTTGGTGGCGACGAGCACGGCATCCCGGTCCCCGCCGTACGCGGCCAGTGCGCGCGCGACGAGCAACTCGCCGTGGCCCGGCTCCCCACCGGGCACGTAGTAGGAGTCCGCGGTGTCGATCAGTGTCACGCCCGCGTCGAGCGCCGCGTGGACGGTGGCGACTGCCCGGCGCTCGTCCGGGTGCCCCTCGATCGACAGCGGCATCGCGCCGAAACCGATCGGCCCGACCCGCATGTCGCCGAGCATCCGGTAGCCGCTCACCGGCCCTCCCCGCCGGCGCCGAGGGTCTCGGCGACGGCGTCCGCCAGCCAGTCCGGCGCCCGGCCGAAGCCGAAGCCCAGTCGCACGGCGCGGCTGTTGTCCATGGCGTACGAGCGGGCGAACGAGAACGGTGAGACCTCGCCGACCTCCACCGCGCTGAATTCCGTCTGCCCGCCGGTCACGCGCTCGACGGCCGCGCAGATTTCTTCGGTGGTGAGCGTGCCGTGGGAGTTCGCGTTCACCGGCCCAGTGAATTCCGATCCCGCCGCCCAGAAAAGGAAATCGGCAATCTCCTCCACGTGGATGTAGGCCGCCGGACGGTTGCGCGCCGGGACGCGGATCGGCCGCCCGTCGGCGATCCGTTGCGCGTAATGACCGATCCGGCCGGTGAAGTCGTCGTCCCCGCCGAGCACATGGGCGACCCGGACGGACACGAACGGCAGGGCTCCGGCACCCGAGAGGACGGCCTCGGCCTGACGCTTGCCCTCGCCGTAGTGGGAGTCGCGATAGCCGGCGTCGTCCCAGGGGGCGTCCAGGTCCACCTGCACGGTGAGCGGGTCGATCGCCTCCTCGCGGACCGGCGTGGCCGAGTCCTCGTACTCGTACACCTCGACGGTGGAGGTCATCACATACCGCTTCGTCCGGCCACCGAAGACCCGGCGTGCGATGTCCGCCTGGCGCGGCGTGTAGCAGACCTGGTCGATGACGACGTCGAAGTCGAGGTCGCCGACGGCAGTCCGGAGGGATTCCTCGTCGTCCCGGTCGGCGAGGAGATGACGCACACCTTCGGGCGGCGCGGACGAACCGCGATTGATGACGGTCACGCGGTCCCCGGAATGCAGCAGCCGCGATATCAGCCGCTTTCCGAAATAGCGGTTCCCCCCGATGACGCATACGTCCCGCATGTTCTCCCACTCTCCGCTCGGCAGGGCAATTCCCTTTGCCCTGACCAGTGTTATGTTTGGCGGCCACGTTCTGAAGGGGGAAACATGGGAGATCCGGTCGTTGCGCCGAAAGAACCACGACATCTGCGGTCCGCCGCCAACGATTCGTCGGCGACCGGCTTCGACGCCGTCGACCGCCACATCCTGGAGGTCCTCCAGTCGGACGGCCGCATCAAGCTCAGCGAGCTCGGCCGCCGGGTGCGGCTGAGCCCGGCGGCGGTCACCGAACGGGTCCGCAGGCTGGAGGCCGCCGGGGCGATCACCGGCTACGGGGCGCATGTCTCACCCGCCCGGCTCGGCTACGGCATTCAGGCCTTCATCCGCGTCGACCCGCACGCCGGATACAACTTCAAGCACCCGAGAACGCTGGAGCTGCTGCAGCGCCCCGAGATCGTCGAGGCCCACCATGTCGTCGGCGAGGACTGCTGGATCCTCAAGGTCGCGGTGACCGACACCGTCCACCTGGAAGCGGTGCTCGACCAGGTCTCCGCGCTGGGCCGTACGACGACGTCGATCGTGCTCACCTCCCCGCTGGAACGGAAGCCGCTGTTGCCGCACCAGGACTGAGTGCTCGGCTTCAACCGTTCCCGTTCCCGTCCCCGGCCCCTTCCCCGTTTCCGTCCTCGCTCCGTGCCCTTGCCTTGACGTCGGCGTCAAGGATTACGGTCGGCACCATGAGAATCGGCGAGCTCGCGGAGCGGGCGGGGACCACCACGCGCACGCTGCGCTACTACGAGTCGCGCGGGCTCCTGCCCGCGCGGCGCGGGGTGAACGGCTACCGCGCCTACGACGAGGACGACCTGCGGCTCCTCCAGCAGATCCGGACACTGCAGGACTTCGGCTTCGACCTCGAGGAGACCCGGCCGTTCGTCGAATGCCTGCGCGCAGGCCATCCGGCGGGCGACTCCTGCCCCGCGTCGCTCGCCGTCTACCGGGCCAAGATCGGCGAGCTCGACGCGCTCATCGAACAGTTGCAGTCGGTGCGTGCGCAGGTCGGCGCGCAACTGCTGCGCGCCGAGGCCGAACTGCCGGACGGCCCGGACCCCACGTGCGAATTCGGAGGCTGACGATGATCAAGGCAGCAGGTGTTGCCACGGTGACGGACACGGACTTCACCGCACAGGTGCTGGGCGCGGACCGCCCGGTCCTGGTGGAGTTCACCGCGGACTGGTGCGGCCCGTGCCGTCAGCTCGCACCGGTCCTGAGCGCGGTCGCCGCCGAAGAGGCCGAGCGGCTGAAGGTCGTGCAGATCGACGCGGACACCAATCCGGAGACGGTGTCCCGGTACGGGGTGCTGTCCATGCCCACGCTGATGGTGTTCCAGCAGGGAGAGCCGGTGCGGTCCATGGTGGGCGCCCGGCCCAAGCGCAAGCTGCTCCAGGAGCTGGAGGACGTGCTCGCCTAGGCCCTGTCCGGGCCCGGCCCCTGTCCGGGCCTCCGCTTCGGCCGGTCTCAGACCAGCCGGCGGATCTCTCCGCGCACGCGGTAGAAGCCGGACTGCGCGGGGTGCAGCGCCTCGACGACGTATCGGGCGCCCACCTCGCGTATCCCGCGCGGGAACTGCACGTTCCACGACGGGTCGAAGCCGTCGGAGACGACGTGCACCCGCAGCTTGCCGCCCATCTGGACGCACTCCACCACGATGCCGCCGGCCGGTGGCGCCGAGACCGTCTCCACCGCCATGAGCGAGGCCGCGGGCGTGTAGGTCGGCAGGGCGGCAGCGGATTTCACATCCCTCGCCACGGGGACCGTGCCCTGCTGCGCGGCCGCCACCGCGGACTCGCTTGCGTCCATGCACACCAGCGAGCCGTCTGTGGTGACCATGTACAGCTTCTCGTCGCAGTACTGCATGGACAGGGCCGAGCCCCCGCCCGTGCGGAGCTTCCACAGACGGGTGCCGTCGGTGTCGAAGCAGTACACCGACGACGACGAGTCACCGGCGAAGACATGGCGCCCGTCCGGTGAGGTCGCGCACGAGTACACCGCGGTGTCGCAGCGGTACGTCGCCTCGACCGCGCCCGTCGCCTTCGAGAGCCGCTGCACGACGTTGCGCGCCGTGCCTGCGTACACCGACTCGTCCTCCTGCCACCCGAAGAGCACCGAGCCCGTCGTCGGTGTGTGCCACAACTCCCCGCTGCCGCCCGGCGCGTACGCCGTGACGCCCTTCTGGTGGCCGTGGTAGACCGCACGGTCGTCCGCCCGCACCATCCATGCCTGGCCGCCGGCCGACTTCCGTGCCCACTGGTACTCGTCCTCGTGGTCGATGACCGTCAGGCCGCCGTCCGCGTCGGACACGTTGAGCACGCCCTCGCGGATGTCGAGCCAGAAGATGTCGACGTCCGCCGCGATGTCGTACGCGGCGAACGGCAGCTTGGACGAGAGGTCGTACACCTTGCCGTCGTCGCAGCCCGCGTAGATCCAGAAGTCGTCCGCCACGAGGCACTTGACGCCGTCGGGCAGGGAATACCGCGCCAGGACCTCTCCGCCGTGACTGAGGGTGAACACGTCGCCCGCCTGGTTGCCCACCCAGCAGCGGTCCTCGTCGATGTGGATGCCGAAGGCGGCGGAGCCGGTCCGGAACCGCCACAGGACCGGTGCGGTGGAGCGGGCCGTGGACGGCGCCGAGGTCACCTGGCGACGCGTCACCGGCCGGGCGGCGCGCTGCCCCTGGACGGCCGGGGCATACCCCTTGCGCACCTTCTCGCCGATCTTCCTTGCCGCCGCGGCCTGCGCCTTGTCGGCCGTGGGGAACGACGAGGTCTGCAACTGCCCGCCCGCGCCGATGCGTCCGTAGCGCACCGAGACGACCGTCCCCTCCACGGTCACCTCGTAGAACTTGTGCGCGCCGCCGTCGTCCTGCGACAGCTCCAGATACGTCTTCGTCCGCGACACGGGCAGACCCCTCCCCAGGACCGAACGGGCGGCCGTTTCCCGCCCGTTCCCACTGCAGAGAACGCTACGGGCTGCCACTGACAACGGGCCCGGCCGCCGGCGCGAGGGTGAGGCGGACCTGGTGCCGGGCGACGTTGACGGAAGCGACCCGGACATCGACCGGGTCGCCGACGCGCAGCTCACGGCCGTTCAGATCGTCGTTGTGGAGGAGGCCCTCGACACCGTCCGCCACCCGGACGAACACCCCGAACGGCGCTTCCTTGGTCACCGGGCAGTCCCGCACGACGTCGCCCATCCGTGTGCGGGCGAGCTCCCGCATCGGGTCGGGGTGGAGATCCTTGAGCGACAGCGAGATCCGGTCACGGCCGCTGCGGTCCTCCAGATCGACGCCCAGGACGGTGAAGGCGAGCTCCTGACCCTCGTGGATCACCTCGGAAGGAGCGTCGATGTGCCTCCAGGACACCTCGGGAATGTTCATCATGGCTTCCACGCCGCCCAGTTCCACGAAGGTGACGCCGAAGCTCGCGATGACGGAGACGACACCCGTCACCACATCGCCCCGTTCGAGTCCGCGCAGGAACGCCTGCCGCTCCTCACCGCGCAGGGCCAGCGCCTCGCGGACGTCCCTGTACGCCGCCTCCGTCAGCAGCCGGCGCCATGCCGTGAACAGCCGCAGCAGCGCGCCGCCGTGCTCGGCCCTGACCTTCTCGTTCACCAGGGCCACATCGAGTTCGTTCGCGGCCGTGAGCTCCG
This sequence comes from Streptomyces sp. NPDC043812, assembly GCF_056436245.1. Taxonomy (NCBI): domain Bacteria; kingdom Bacillati; phylum Actinomycetota; class Actinomycetes; order Kitasatosporales; family Streptomycetaceae; genus Streptomyces; species Streptomyces sp. NPDC043812. Next base: position 142,252 of record NZ_JBWKCY010000012.1, on the reverse strand, counting down.
CGAAGTCCCGCAGCCGTCCGGGCTCCGGTGTGAACACGCGGCCCGTGAACCGGTCCCGAAAGCGTGCGTCCTCCCGTGCCAGGCTCCCGTACGAGGCCTTGCGGTCGCAGCTCGCGTAGAAGTGCACGAGCTCCTCGGCCTCGGCACCGATCGCCGCGGCCAGTTCGCCTCGCCGCTGCAGCGGGAGCAGCGACTCGGCGAAGCCGTCCGTCCCGTAGAAGGCGTGGCACAGGCCGGCGAGCTGCAGATCGACCCCGGCACCCCAGTCGGCGAGCCGTTGCCGTACGCGCTCCAGATGCGCGAGCAGCGTGCCGCCGGGGTGTGGCATGTGCTGAGCGCCGTGAGCCATCAGCAGCGCCGTCGCCCGTGCCGCCGCCGTATCGGACGTCCCCTCCACGCGAGCCCCTCGTGACGTGTCCCCGGCACAGAGAAATACCCCGCACCGAATTGACGGCCGGGGTATTTCTCTGCGTATATTAAGTGTTTCCGACTTCACCGGAAACCGTGCGTGAGAAGACGCGCGGATAAGTTCAATAAACGCACTCTACCGCGTCAGGAGCTGAATTGTCAACCGAGGAATTGCGGCGGGAACAGCAATTCGTCTCCCTACTCCATGAGCGGCTCGACCAGCTCAGGGCGGAGGCGGAATCCGCCATGCGCGGTGCGGTCGCCCAGGTCGGGACCGGTCTGCAGGCGCGCGTCGAGCGGGATATCGGAGTCATCGAGCACTCCGCGACCCTTGCCGCACTGAATGCCGCAGACTCCGGGCTGTGTTTCGGGCGAATCGACAGCCGTGACGGAGTGACGCACCACATCGGACGGACCGGAATCCGCAGGGACGACGCCGAACGCACACCGATGCTGATCGACTGGCGCGCTCCGGTCGCGCGGCCGTTCTATCTCGCGACCGGATACGAACCGATGGGGCTGCGCCGGCGGCGCCACATCACCACAGAGGGGCGCATCGTCACCGCGCTCCACGACGAGATCATGGATCTCGCCGACACCACCCGCACCGGGTACGAGTCGCACGACGCCGACGAGGTCCTGCTCGCCGCGCTGAACAGCGCCCGCACCGGGCGGATGGGCGACATCGTGTCGACCATCCAGGCCGAGCAGGACCGCATCATCCGCGCCCCCCAGCGCGGAGTGCTCGTCGTCGAGGGCGGGCCGGGCACCGGGAAGACCGCCGTCGCCCTGCACCGGGCGGCGTATCTGCTGTACGCGTACCGGGAGCAGCTCGCCAAGCGTGCCGTGCTCGTCGTCGGGCCCAACCCGGCCTTCCTCGGCTACATCGGCGAGGTCCTGCCCTCGCTCGGCGAGACGGGCGTGCTGCTCGCCACGGTCGGCGAACTGTTCCCCGGTGTGCACGCCACAGGCACCGACAGCCCGGACGCCGCGGCCGTCAAGGGCCGGGCACGGATGGCCGACGCACTGGCCGAGGCCGTGTACGACCGGCAGCAGGTGCCCGACAAGGACGAACCGCTCGTCGTGCCGCACGACGACGGCGACCTCGTCATCGACTGGGGCATGGCGATCGAGGCGCGGCACAAGGCGCGCGAGACCGGACTGCCCCACAACCTCGCGCGGCCGCACTTCGTGTTCCGGATCATCGACGACCTGACCACTCAGCTCGCGGACCGCATCGGTGCCGATCCGTACGGCGGACCCAACTTCCTCGGCCCCGACGACATCGCCCAGCTCGGCAAGGCCATCGCCGCGAGCGCCGATGTGCACGAGGCCATCGCGACGCTGTGGCCTCCGCTCACCCCGCAGCAGCTCCTCGCGGACTACCTCGCCGGCCCCACCCATCTGCCCGAGGAGGAGGCCGGGTTGATCCGGCGGGCCGACGGGCCGTGGACCGCCGCCGACGTGGCGCTGCTCGACGAGGTCGCCGAGCTCCTCGGCGAGGACGACTCCGCCGCCCTCGCCGCCGCCGAGGCCGAGCGCTCCCGGCGGATCGCCTACGCGCAGGGTGTGCTCGACGTCTCGTACGCCTCCCGCACCTACGAGTTCGAGGACAAGGACGACGAGGATTCCGAGGTGCTCGCCGCGCACGACATCATCGACGCCGAGCGCATGGCCGACCGCCATGACGAGACCGACCACCGCAGTGCCGCCGAACGCGCCGCGGAGGACCGGACCTGGGCGTTCGGGCACATCATCGTGGACGAGGCGCAGGAGCTGTCCGCGATGGCCTGGCGGATGCTGATGCGCCGCTGCCCGACCCGTTCCATGACGCTGGTCGGCGACCCGGCCCAGACCGGCGACGCCGCGGGCTGCGGATCGTGGCAGGAGATCCTTCAGCCGTACGTCGGCGACCGCTACGAACACACTCGGCTCGGCGTCAACTACCGCACGCCCGCCGAGATCATGGAGCTCGCGGCCGAGGTCCGACGCAGTCAGGACCCGGCGTTCGAGCCGCCGCGCTCCGTGCGGTCGACCGGCGTCGAACCGTGGGAGACGGCTGTCGCCCCCGAGGAACTCGCACGCACCGTGGCCGAACGCGTCGCCGAGGCACCGCACGAGGGACGGCTCGCGGTGATCGCACCCGCGGCGCTGCACACCGAACTCGCCGCCGGCCTGCCGGACGTGACGGCGGGCGGCAAGCCCGACCTCACCCGGCCTGTGGTGCTCCTCGATCCCATGGCGGCGAAGGGGCTGGAGTTCGACACCGTGATCGTGGTCGAGCCGGAGCGGATCCGCTCCGGCTCGGCGCACGGGGTCAACGACCTCTATGTGGCCTACACCCGCGCCACACAGCGGCTGGGTGTGGTGCGCACCAAGCGGTGACCGGGTGGCGGGGCCACGGTTGCCGTGGCCCCGCCGGCCCTCGGGTCAGGCCGGGCGCAGCCAGATCGTCGCCAGCGGCGGCAACGTCAGCGCCACGGACGTCCGGTGGCCGTGGGACTCCACCGGCTCCGGCTTCAGCGGATCCGCGTTGCCCACCCCCGAGCCGCCGAAGCGCTGCTCGTCCGTGTTCAGCACCTCCGCCCAGACGGGCACCGATCCCGGCACCCCGAGCCGGAAGTCGTGCCGCACCACCGGCGAGAAGTTGCTCACCGCGAGGAGCGGCGCGCCGTCCGCGTCGAAGCGCAGGAACGCGAAGACGTTGTCCTCGGCCGCGCCGCCGTCCACCCAGGAGAAGCCCTCGGGGACGGTGTCGCGCTGCCACAGCGCCGGAGTGTCGCCGTACACCGCGTTCAGCTCGCGGACCAGGTCCCGCACACCGCGGTGGTCGGGCTCCGCCTCGTACGAGGGATCCAGCAGCCACCAGTCGGGCCCATGGCCTTCGGACCACTCCGCGCCCTGCGCGAACTCCTGCCCCATGAAGAGCAGTTGCTTGCCGGGGTGCGCCCACATGAAGCCCAGGTACGCGCGGTGGTTGGCACGCTGCTGCCACCAGTCGCCCGGCATCTTGCTCACCAGCGACCGCTTGCCGTGCACCACTTCGTCGTGCGAGATCGGCAGCACGTAGTTCTCGCTGTATGCGTACACCATCGAGAACGTCATCTCGTTGTGGTGGAACCTGCGGTGCACCGGCTCGTGCTCCACATAGCCGAGCGAGTCGTGCATCCAGCCCATGTTCCACTTCAGACCGAAACCGAGACCGCCGAATCCGCCGTGGCCCACATGGTGGGTCGCCCGCGTGACACCGTCCCAGGCCGTGGACTCCTCGGCGATCGTGACCACGCCGGGGCAGCGGCGGTAGACCGTCGCGTTCATCTCCTGCAGGAAGGCGACCGTGTCCAGGTTCTCCCGGCCGCCGTGCTCGTTCGGTGACCATTCGCCGTGCTCGCGCGAGTAGTCGAGATAGAGCATCGAGGCGACGGCGTCCACGCGCAGCCCGTCGATGTGGAACTCCTGGCACCAGTACACGGCGTTGGCGACCAGGAAGTTGCGCACCTCCGTGCGTCCGTAGTCGAACTCGAGCGTGCCCCAGTCCGGGTGCGCCGCCCGCGCCGGATCGCTGTGTTCGTACAGTGGCCGGCCGTCGAACTCCGCCAGCGCCCAGTCGTCCCGCGGGAAGTGCGCGGGCACCCAGTCGACCAGCACACCGATGCCGGCCCGGTGCAGGCTGTCCACGAGATACCGGAAGTCGTCGGGGGTGCCCATACGGGAGGTCGGTGCGTAGAAGCCGGTGACCTGGTAACCCCAGGAGCCGCCGAAGGGGTGCTCGGCGACCGGCATGAACTCCACGTGGGTGAAGCCCAGATCCCGGACGTACTGGGGCAGTTGTACAGCTAGCTGTCGGTACGTCAGCCCCGGCCGCCAGGAGGCGAGATGCACCTCGTAGACGGAGAACGGCGCCTCGTGGACCGGCCGGTCGCCCCGGTGCGCCATCCACTCCTCGTCCTGCCACACATGGTGCGACTCGGTGACGATCGAGGCGTTCGCCGGGGGCACCTCGGTCCGGCGGGCCATCGGGTCCGCCCGCTGGGTGTGCGAGCCGTCGGGGCGTGTGATCTCGAACTTGTACAGCGCCCCCTCGGCGACACCGGGCAGGAACAGCTCCCACACGCCGGTCCCGCCCAGCGAACGCATCGGATGACCGGTGCCGTCCCAGAAGTTGAAGTCGCCCACGACCCGCACGCCGCGGGCGTTGGGAGCCCAGACCGTGAACCGCGTGCCGGTGACCCCCTGGTGGGTCATCGGCTGCGCGCCGAGCGCCTTCCACAGCTCCTCGTGCCGTCCCTCGCCGATGAGATGCAGATCGAGGTCGCCCACCGCGGGCAGGAAGCGGTACGGGTCGTCGGCCTCGAACGGCTCGTCATGGCCCTCGTAGGAGACCAGGAGCCGGTAGTCGGGGACGGTGCTCTGGGGCAGCACACCGGAGAAGAGCCCGTCGCCGTCGTCGTCCAGCTCGGCGCGCAGGCCCTTGGCGACGACGGTCACGGACAGGGCGTGCGGGCGCAGGACACGCAGCTGGATGCCGCCGCGGACGGAGTGGGCGCCGAGGAGCGCGTGCGGGTCGTGGTGATTGCCGGACAGCAGTCGGCCGCGGTCGTCGTCCCCGAGCGGTTTGGCCACGCGCACGCCACCGCTGCGCGGCCGGGGAGCTGCGGCACGGCCGCCGGACCGCGCCCCGGCCGCTCCGGCGGGCGCCTTGCCCGCGGTGCCCCGGCCTCCTGGACCGTCTCCCGTGCCCGGTGCCGCCTCGGGCCCACGGCCCCTGCCCCGCCCGGGGCGCGCAGCGGATCCCTCGGGACCCGCACCGCCCGGGGTCCGAGCCGCGCCGGAGCGCCCGGATCCGCCTGTCCCGGTGCCTGTGCCCGGCTCACCCCCGGGCGTGGCCGTCCAGCCTGTGGTGGCGCGGCGCCGCCCCGGTCCCGTCACGGATTCGGCCGCGGTGAGGATGGGGTGCCCGGCGGTGGACTCCGAGGCGTCGGCCTTGCGGGCCGCGGTGACGCGTGCCGCTGCCGGTCCGTCGGCCACGGGAGTGGTGTCGGCCACCGTCGGCTCGTCGGCCGGGGTGGCCGGGGCGGTGGCGTCGGGCTCCTCGGAGACGGCCGGCACGCGCCGGGCCGCCGGTGCCGCGTCCGCCTCGCCGCCGGCGGACCCTCGCCCGGATGCGGGACGGCCCTTGCCCGCACCGGTCTTCGTCTTTCCGCCCGTGCCGCCACCGGCGGCGGCCTCGCGTGCTCTGCCGCGCCCGGCCTTGGACGCGGACGCCTTCTTCGCCGGGGAACCGGTGCCGGACACCGTTTCGGCCGTCGGCGCTGCGGCCGGGTCGGCCGCGTCGGCCGGGTCGGGTACCGAGGTTCGCCCGGTGGGCGCGGGCGCCGCGTCCGTGGAGGTCGGGGGAGTGGGGTCGGAGTTGCGGGAGGAGCGGCGGGCGGTCACGAGGTCGGCCTCCTGGGCACGTGTGAGGGGCGGCGGTGGGTAGGGGTGTCCTGTGGATCAGGCCGGGCTCGCGTGCCCTGGCACGCGCCGCCACAGCCTTCCGCGTGGGCGGGACCCCCACCCCCGTAGCCCTTCGGGCTCGGGAGCCGGCCCCACGCAGCGTTGTCGTCGGTCGGCATGGCTCCGCCTTGCGATCGCACGCGCCGGACCCCACGCACTGATCCGGCCTGATCCACAGGACACCCCCTAGTCGAGCGTCGCGAGGCGGTCGATCGCGGCCATGGGCACCGGCAGCCAGTCCGGCCGGTGCCTGGCCTCGTAGACCACCTCGTAGACGGCCTTGTCGGTCTCGTACGCACGGAGCAGTTCGGGCTCCTCGCGCGGGTCGGTGCCGCCGGCCTCCGCGTAGCCCGTGCAGTAGGCGTCTCGGCAGGTCTCGGCCCAGGCGGGGTTCCACGGACGGTGCGTACGTGCCGCGTAGTCGAACGAGCGGAGCATTCCCGCCACGTCCCGCACCGCGGGCTGCGGTCTGCAGCGTTCGGTGAGCGGCCTGGCCGGTTCGCCCTCGAAGTCGATGACGGACCACGGTGTGTTCACGGGGCCGCGCAGTATCTGGCCGAGATGCAGGTCGCCGTGCACCCGCTGCGCGGCCCAGATCCGTCCGCGCCGGCCGAGTACCGCGACCGCCTCGAAGGCCGTCCGCAGCCGTGGGGCGTACGGCACCAGAGCGGGTACGGCCCGTGCGGCGGCCTCCAGCCGCTGGGTCATCGCGGCGGCCAGCCGCTCGGTCTGCGCACCGCTCAGCTTCACCGTCGGCAGGGCGTCGGCAAGCGCGGTGTGCACCTCCGCGGTCACCCGGCCGAGTTCGCCGGCCTCGGCACGGAACGAGCGTCCGCCGGCCAGTGCCTCCAACGCGAGCACCCAGCCGTCGCGCGAGCCGGGCAGGAAGGGCTGCAGCACGCCGAGGGTGAAAGGTTCCGGCGTGGCCGATTCGTACCAGGCGACGGGGACGGGGACGCGGTCGCACCCGGCGCGGGCGAGCGCCAGCGGCAGTTCCAGGTCGGGGTTGTGGCCCGGGTGGAGGCGACGGAAGAGCTTGAGGATGTACGCATCGCCGTAGACGAGCGAGGAGTTGGACTGCTCGGCGTCCAGCACCCGTGCCGCGGGCCGCCCGGAGATGGCGGGCGCCGCGTCGTACCGCTGGAAGCGCAGCGGCCCCAGCGTCCCGGGTGTGCGCAGCCGCTCCAGCAGCAGCGCCGCGAGGCGAGGGTCGTGGGTGCCCTCGTAGACGGTGCGTCCCGCCAGCGGGCCGTCGGTGAGGTGTCCGATGAGCGCGGGGGCGAGCGGGGCCGGCAGGGTTTCCCTTACGCCGAGGAGCAGTTGATAGCAGTCGGCGGAGCCTTGCTGTTCGACCCGTACGAGCAGATGCAGCAGCCCCGGCCCCGGTCCTCGCACGGGAAGCAGTTCCGTCGCCGACACCGGCGAGAAGCCGGTGACCGGGGTTCCCTTGCCCGCGAACCAGCGCTGCCGGGGCAGCCATTGGTGCAGCAGGGGGGCGAGCGAGGGAAGCAGGGCGAGCGAAGTCCGGGTGGATGCAGCCTCCGACATGGGCATCGCGTCCTTTCCCCGGGTACACCACGAATGCGCAAAGTGTCCCGGATTACAGCTGTGGCTGTCCGGCGGCGCGCGGGGGTGAGGGGGAGAGTGCCCGATGCGGGGCGGCAGAAACCGCCCCGCCGGTGCAGGGGTCGCCTTTCGGACCCCTGCCGCATCCCCCTCGGAGACCGTCAGGCCGTCGTGGCGCCCGTGGTCGTCACCGGTGCGGTGTCCTTCCGCAGCCGGAACCAGTAGAAGCCGTGGCCCGCGAGCGTCAGGAGGTACGGCCACTGGCCGATGGCCGGGAACCGCACACCGCCGATCAGTTCCACGGGGTGGCGGCCGCTGAAGGTCCGCAGATCGAGCTCGGTGGGCTGTGCGAACCGCGAGAAGTTGTGCACGCAGAGCACCAGATCGTCCTTGTACTCGCGCAGAAACGCCAGCACGGCCGGGTTGGACGACGGCAGCTCCGTGTAGGAGCCGAGCCCGAAGGCGGGATTCTGCTTGCGGATCTCGATCATCCGCCGGGTCCAGTGCAGCAGTGACGACGGCGACGACATGGACGCCTCGACGTTGGTGACCTGGTAGCCGTAGACCGGGTCCATGATGGTGGGCAGATACAGTCGGCCCGGGTCGCACGAGGAGAAGCCGGCGTTGCGGTCCGGCGTCCACTGCATCGGGGTGCGCACCGCGTCCCGGTCACCGAGCCAGATGTTGTCGCCCATGCCGATCTCGTCGCCGTAGTAGAGGATCGGCGAGCCGGGCAGGGAGAGCAGCAGCGCGGTGAACAGCTCGATCTGGTTGCGGTCGTTGTCCAGCAGAGGGGCGAGCCGCCGGCGGATGCCGATGTTGGCCCGCATCCGTGGGTCCTTGGCGTACTCCGCGTACATGTAGTCGCGCTCTTCGTCCGTGACCATCTCGAGGGTGAGCTCGTCATGGTTGCGCAGGAAGATGCCCCACTGGCAGTTCTGCGGGATCGACGGTGTCTTGGCCAGGATTTCCGAGACCGGGTAGCGGGACTCGCGCCGCACCGCCATGAAGATCCGTGGCATCACCGGGAAGTGGAACGCCATGTGGCATTCGTCGCCCCCCGCGCTGTAGTCGCCGAAGTAGTCGACGACGTCTTCCGGCCACTGGTTGGCCTCGGCGAGCAGCACGGTGTCCGGGTAGTGCGCGTCGATCTCCTTGCGCACCCGCTTGAGAAAGCCGTGGGTGCGCGGGAGATTCTCGCAGTTGGTGCCCTCCTCCTGGTACAGGTAGGGCACGGCGTCGAGCCGGAATCCGTCGATGCCGAGGTCCAGCCAGAAGCGCAGCGCGGAGACGATCTCCTCCTGCACGGCCGGGTTCTCGTAGTTGAGGTCGGGCTGGTGCGAGAAGAAGCGGTGCCAGTAGTACTGCTTTCGTACCGGGTCGAACGTCCAGTTCGACGACTCGGTGTCGACGAAGATGATGCGCGCGTCCTGGTACTGCTTGTCGTCGTCGGCCCAGACGTAGTAGTCGCCGTAGGGGCCGTCGGGGTTGGTGCGCGACTCCTGGAACCACGGGTGCTGGTCGCTCGTGTGGTTCACGACGAAGTCGATGATGACGCGCATGCCGCGCTGGTGCGCGGCGTCGACGAACTCCACGAAGTCGGCCAGATCGCCGAACTCGGGCAGCACCGAGGTGTAGTCGGCGACGTCGTAACCACCGTCCCGTAGAGGGGACTTGAAGAACGGCGGCAGCCACAGGCAGTCCACGCCCAGCCACTGCAGATAGTCCAGCTTGGCGGTGATGCCCTTGAGGTCACCGACGCCGTCGCCGTTGCTGTCCTGGAAGGAACGGACCAGGACCTCGTAGAAGACGGCCCGCTTGAACCAGTCGGGGTCGCGGTCGCGCGCGGGGGTGTCCTCGAACTTGTCGGGGACGGGCTCATTGACGATCATGATGTGGGTGACCCTCCGGTCTGCGGGGACGGTCGCAGGACGACGATGTGCGCGGGCGTGGTGCCCGGCTCGAGGCGCACATAGTTGGCCCTGCCCCAGTGATAGGTCTCGCCGGTGAGCTCGTCGCGCACCGGTACGGTCTCGTGTTCTTCGAACCCGAGTCGCGGCATGTCCAACGAGACCGTGGCCTCCTGGGTGTGGTGGGGGTCGAGGTTGGCGACGACGAGGACGACGTCCTGCCCCGAGCGCTTGGAGTAGGCGATGACCGCGTCGTTGTCGGCGTGGTGGAAGTGGACGTCGCGCAACTGCTGGAGCGCGGGGTGGCGGCGCCTGATCCGGTTCAGCCTGGTGATCAGCGGGGCGATCGTGCGGCCTTCGCGTTCTGCGGATTCCCAGTCGCGGGGCCGGAGTTGGTACTTCTCCGAGCTGCGGTACTCCTCGCTGCCGACGCGCAGCGGCACGTTCTCGCACAGCTCGAAACCGGCGTACACGCCCCATGACGGGGACATCGTCGCGGCCAGCACCGCCCGCACCTCGAACGCAGGCCGGCCGCCCTCCTGGAGGTAGGCGTGCAGGATGTCGGGGGTGTTCACGAAGAAGTTCGGCCGCATGTACGAGGCGGCGTCGCCGGAGAGTTCGGTGACGTACTCGGTCAGCTCGTGCTTGGTGTTGCGCCAGGTGAAGTAGGTGTACGACTGCTGGAAGCCGACCGCCGCGAGGGTGTGCATCATGGCCGGCCTCGTGAACGCCTCGGCCAGGAAGAGGACATCCGGGTCCGTCCCGTTGATCTCGGCGATCACCTTCTCCCAGAAGAGCACGGGCTTGGTGTGCGGATTGTCGACACGGAAGATGCGCACCCCCCTGTCCATCCAGAAACGCAGCACCCGCACCGTCTCGCCGACCAGGCCAGGCATGTCCGTGTCGAAGGCGATCGGATAGATGTCCTGGTACTTCTTCGGCGGGTTCTCCGCATAGGCGATCGAGCCGTCCGCACGGTGGTGGAACCATTCCGGGTGCTCCTTCACCCAGGGGTGGTCGGGCGAGCACTGGAGCGCGAAGTCCAGCGCGATCTCCATACGCAGCGAGCGGGCGGCGGTCACGAAATGGTCGAAGTCCGTGAACGTGCCGAGGTCGGGATGGAGGGCGTCGTGGCCGCCCTCGGCGGAACCGATCGCCCAGGGCACGCCGACGTCGTACGGGCCGGGGGTCAGGGAATTGTCGGGGCCCTTGCGATGGGTGGTGCCGATGGGGTGGACGGGCGGCAGGTACACCACGTCGAAACCCATCGCCGCAATGGCCGGAAGTCGCTCCGCCGCGGTGCGGAAGGTGCCGGAGACCGGAGGCTCGCCCTCCGTCACCACGGCGCCCTCGGAGCGCGGGAACATCTCGTACCAGGAGCCGTACAGCGCCCTTCGGCGCTCGACCCGCAGCGGCAGCGGCGGCGAGGCGCTGACCAGCTCGCGCAGCGGATGCCGGGCGAGGGCCGCGGCGGCATCGGCCGCGAGGGCCGCGGAAAGCCGCCCGGATGCCGGGCGCGCCGTGTCGCGCAGCGCGTCGGCGACCGCGAGCACGGCCTCTCGGCCGTCCTTCTTCGGGACCCCGGCGGCTGCACGTTCGTACAGCTCAGCGCCCTCCGCCAGCACCAGTTCGGTGTCGATGCCCGCGGGGATCTTGATCTGCGCGTGGTGCCGCCAGGTGGCGACCGGATCGCTCCACGCCTCGACCGTGTAGGTCCAGTCGCCCTCGGCGTCCGGGGTGACGAAAGCACCCCAACGGTCGGAGCCCGGGGCGAGTTCCGCCATCGGGGTGAAGGGAGACGGGCGGCCCGACGGATCGTGCAGTACGACATTGGCCGCGACCGCGTCATGGCCTTCGCGGAAGACCGTGGCGGTGACCTGGAAGGTCTCACCCGCCACAGCCTTCGCTGGCCTTTTGCCGCAGTCGACGAGCGGGCGGACGTCCAGGACGGGAATGCGACCAATCAGCGAGTTCACTACATCACCTGAGGGCTGTTCGGGCAGGTCGGGTTGATCACGTAGGTGGGGATTGCGCAGTGTGTGTCTTCTTTGTAACTGCTCAGTCGGTGCCTGGCCGGGTGCGGGCATGTCGGCTCCTGTCCGCGTTCACTCGGGTGGACGGAAAGGATGCGGGGAGAGGGTGTGCTCGCTTGCGTACCGGATGAGCCTTCCCACGCCGCTCCGGTGGGCAATCCGGCTATGTGTTAACTACTAGGACGTAGGGGGCTGCACAAGACACACGAAAAAGGACCGGCCCCGTCACGTGGACGGAACCGGTCCTCTCTGCCGCGTTCTGTATACGGAAACCTCTGACGGGCTCTCAGGCCTGCCCGGTGGACTCCGCCGGCCTGCCCGAGGCTTCTCAGGCGGGCTCGGCAGACTCCGCGGTGCGGCTCGACCACATCTGCCACGGCCGGCGGGTGACCCACTCCTCCACCGGCGACGGCGCCAGCGAGAGGGTGCGCGCGGCCTCACCGCCGTCGTCCGCCATCAGCTCCGGCCCGAACCCGCTCGCCATGAAGTGGTAGATGCCCGCCACCCCCGCCGCCGTCTCCGGGCCCAGGATCTGCGCGAGGCTCTGCTCGAAGGCATGCGGCTCCAGCGCCGTGTAACGCACGCTGCGCCCGAGTCCGCGGCCGAACGCCGCCGCCAGTTCGGAGCCCGTCAGGCTCCGCGCGCCCCCGATGTCGAACGTGCGCCCCCCGATGTCCTCCGTGGTGAGCGCCGCGGCCACGGCCCGCGCCAGATCGCGGTGCGAGATCCAGGCAGTGGGAGCGTCGGCGGGCAGCGGATAGGCCAGTACGCCCTCGTTCACCAGCGCCGGGCCGTTCCACGGGCTGAAGAGGTTGTCCAGGTACACCGGCGGGCGCACCACCACCAGCTCCACACCGCTCTCGGCAAGGCTCTCGCGCAGCACGGTCTCCACCAGCCGGCGGGTCTCGAACGCGGCGAGATTCGTGGTCCGCTCCGGGACACGGGTGTTGGCGTTGTAGACGATCCTGTGGACCCTGCTGTCCCGCGCCGCCTTCGCGATGTGCTGGGCGTAGCGCATGACCTTCTCCGCCTCGTACACCAGCGGCATCGTCACGGCGGCATGCGTCGCGCCCTCGAAGAGCTGTCGCACGTCCTCCTGTCGCCCGAGGTCTCCGCTCGCGACGGAGACACCGGGCAGCTTCGGGCGGTCGGCCTCGGGCTTGCGGCTGAGGGTGCGCACCCGGTGGCCCCGCCCGGCCAGCAGACGGGCCGTCGCGCCGCCCTGGAAACCGGTCGCCCCAACGACGGCCACGCGCATCGGAATGTGATCGGACATGTCTGTGAATTGGCCCTTCGATAGGGTGTGACTGCTGCCGCGAACGGCTACTCCAGGCTCGCGGCGGCGACTTCGGCCGATCAATTAAAAAAGCGGGGCGGGGGTTGAAGGATCGTCCAATGGAGCGACCACTGGAACCGACCCAGAGCGAACGCGACGACCTCCTGAGCGAGCTGCTGAAACCGCTGCGCCTCACCGGGGTCTTCGACAGTCGTTGGCACGTCCGGGCCCCCTGGGCCATCGAGGGGGACGCGGAACAGAGCTGCGCCGTACTGCACTTCATCACCGAGGGCGGCTGCTGGATCACCGGTGAGGACCAGACGCCGATCGAACTGCACGCGGGGGACCTCGCACTGTTCCCCACCGGCGCCGCGCACCGGCTCGCCGACCGGCCGAACCGCAGGGGCGTCTCGCTCGCCGCCGTACTGCCCGAACGGCAGCCCGGCACCTCCGGCGAGATCCGCATCGAGGGGGAGGGCCCCGTCAGCCGGCTGCTGTGCGCCGGGCTGCACTACGACGCGAGCGCGGCGACCGGTCTGTACAAGGCGCTGCCGTGGGCGCTGGTGCTCGACCGCTCCCAGGTCGACCAGGAGCCGCTGCTGCGCGACACGTTGAGACTGCTGGCGACGACGGACCGGCCCGTCGGCCCGGGGGACCGGCTGATCACCCTGCGCGCGTTCGAGATGGCGCTCGTCCTCGCCCTGCGTCCGCTGCTGCGCGAACTGGCCGACACCCCGTCCGCGCTGCCCGTCCTCGGGCATCCCGGCATCAGTAAGGCGATGGTCGTCATCGCGACCCGGTTCGCCGAGCCGTGGACCATCGAATCGCTCGCCCGCGAGGTCGGCATGTCCCGTTCCGCCTTCACCGCCGCCTTCCGGGAACTGGTCGGCGAGGCGCCCGCCCGCCACCTGACAGGGCGCCGGATGCAGGAGGCGGCGCGGCTGCTCGGCGAGACCTGTCTGCCGCAGTCCGCGGTGCCGGAACGGGTCGGTTACCAGAGCGCGGTCGGCTTCCACCTCGCCTTTCGCAAGTGGTACGGCATGACGCCCGGCGAATACCGCACCAAGGGCGCCTCAGCTGCATGACTGGCGGGTTATTAAGGACCGCTGGACGGTCGTTCATTGCCCGGCGTCCTCGACGGGATACAGGCTCGGCTGAAACCAGTGGTGTCCGGTTCGTTCGTTCGGTTCGAGGAGAGACGTTGACCAGGTCCGGCCATGAGTACCTCGCATCGCTGAGGGACGGGCGCGAGGTATGGCTCGACGGCGAACGCGTCGCCGACATCACCCGTCACAAGGCCTTCCGCAACACCGCGGCATCCGTCGCCCGGCTCTACGACCTGGCGCACGACTCCGAGCACTCCGCCGAACTCACCGTGGACGGGGCGCACCGGGCGTTCGCGGTGCCGCGCTCGTACGAGGACCTGGTCGCGCGGCGCCGCGCGTACAAGCTGTGGGCCGAGTCGAGCTTCGGTTTCCTCGGCCGCACACCGGACTGCATGGCGAGCGGGGCGGCCGGATTCGCGGCGGTGCCACAGCTGTTCACGACGGACGCCTTCGACGGCGCTGACCATGCCCATGCTCTCCACCGCAGGCTCGCCGAGGGCGACCTCTATGCGACGTTCACCCTCACCAATCCGCAGATCGACCGCACCAGGCCGGCGTCCGAGCAGGAGGAGGACGACCTGGTGGTGCGGGTCGTCGCCGAGAAGGACGGCGGCGTCGTCGTGCGAGGCGCCAAGATGATCGGCACGGCCGCCGTGTTCGGCAACGAGGTGATCGTCGGCACCATCGAGCCGCTGGCGCCCCAGGACGTCGATCACGCCCTGTGCTTCTCGATCCCTGTCGACACCCCCGGTCTGAAGTTCCTCTCGCGCACCTCGTACGAGGGGCAGGCGCGCAGTGTCTTCGACAATCCGCTCTCCTCGCGCTTCGACGAGAACGACGCACTGCTCGTGTGCGACGACGTGTTCGTGCCGTGGGAGCGGATGCTGACGTACCGCAACACCGACGCGACGTTCCGGATGTGGTGGGGGACCCCGGCGTACGTGAACTTCGTGCACCAGGCCGCCACGCGCTTCTGGACCAAGCTGGAGTTCCTGACCGGGATGGCGATCCTGCTCACCAAAGCCAACAACACCTTCCAACTGCCCCCGGTCACCCAGGCGATCGGCCGCCTCATGGGCAGGGTCGCGCAGGCGAAGGCGTTCGTGCTGGCGGCCGAGGCCTCGTACGAGGAGGTCGACGAAGGCCGCGGGGGCGTGATGCCCGGCAAGGACATCTCCTTCGCCCAGCGGATCATGGCGGGTGAGCTGTACCCGGCGGCGGTCCAGGAGATCAAGCTGCTCGCGGGCGGCGGCGTCATCCAGCTCCCGGCGTCCGGGGCCGACCTGCTCCACCCGGAGCTCGGCCCCCTGGTCAAGCAGTACATCCGCTCCCCCGGCCACCCCGCCGAGGACCGCGTCAAACTGCTCAAGCTGGCGTGGGACGCGCTGGGTTCGGAGTTCGCGTCCCGCCACGAGCAGTACGAGCGCTTCTACCACGGCGCACCGCACGTCTATCTGATGCAGCAGGTGTGGGAGGGCGACACCGACAGCTGCGAGTCGCTGGCGCGGGAGTGCCTGTCGAGCTACGGGTTGTCCGAGGAGACCGTGCAGCGGTGACCCCCGACGACGCGACGACCACCCCGTTCCCGGCCGCGCCCGGCCGTCCGACCGCCGGGGGGCGGCCGGACGGTCCACCGGCCGCCGGCGCACACCTCGCGCTCATGGTGCTCGCCGCGACGCAGCTGCTGCTCATCATGGACACCGCCATCATCAACGTCGCCCTGCCGTCCGTCGGCGACGACCTCGGGTCCGGGTCCGCGGGACTGTCGTGGGTGGCCAACGCCTACCTCATCACCTTCGGAGGACTGCTGCTGCTCGGCGGGCGCACCGCCGACCTGCTCGGACACCGGCGGCTGTATCTCGGGGGGCTCGGGCTGCTCGCCGCCGCCTCCGCCGCGGGCGGTGTCGCGGACACCGCCGGGCAGTTGATCGCCGCGCGCGCCGTGCAGGGCGTCGGTGCCGCACTCGCCGCGGCCGCCGCCTTCGCGCTGCTGCTCACCCTCTTCCCCGACGGACCCGGCCGCCACAAGGCACTCGGCGTGTTCGCCGCGATGGGCGGGCTCGGCGGGGTGCTCGGCACCGTGCTCGGAGGCGTACTGACCGATCTGCTCGGCTGGCGCTCCACGTTCTGGCTCAACGTGCTCGTCGCCCTCGTGCTCGGCATCGCCGCCCTGCGGCTGCTCGCCCCCGGAGCGCGCGGCCGTGAGCCCGGGTTCGACCTCGCCGGCGCCCTCACCGCCACCGGCGGTCTCGGTCTGCTCGCCTACGCACTCGTCGGAGCCGGCGACGCCGGCTGGACCAGCGCCAGGACGGCCGTGTCGGCGACCGCGGGCCTTGCGCTGCTCGTGGTGTTCGCCGTGCTGGAGCGCCGCATCGCCCGCCCCCTCGTGCCGCCCGCCGTGCTGCGCAGGCCTGCCCTGCGACTCGCGAACATCCTCAGTGCGCTGGCCCAGATGGCGCTGTTCCCGATGTTCTTCCTGGTCAGTCTGTATCTGCAGCGCGTGCTCGGACAGTCCCCGCTCACCGGCGGACTCGGTCTGCTCCCCCTGTCGCTCGTCGTCGTGGCCGTCGCCCCGGCGACCGGCCGGCTCATCGGCCGGCTCGGACTGCGGCCCACCATGACGCTCGGCTTCTCGCTGCTGTTCGCCGGGACCGTCTGGCTCGCGCTGGCACTCGCCGCCGACGGCACATTCGCCACGACCGTCCTCGCCCCCAGCCTCATGCTCGGCGTCGCCCTGCCGCTCGTCATGGTCACCACCAACGTGGCCGCCACCGCGGAGGCCTCGTCCGCGGAGACGGGCCTGGCCTCCGGACTCGTCAACACCAGCCAGCAGTTCGGCTCGGTCCTGGGCCTCGCGGTCCTGGTCGCCGTCGCCACCGCCGGCACCACGACCGTGGGCGACGCCGCGGCCGAGACCGCGGGCTTCAGGTCCGCCCTTCTGGCCGGTGCCGGCTTCGCCGCACTGGCCGCCCTGCTCTCCAACCGGCTGCGGCTGCCCGCGCCCGCCATGGCGCCGCCACGCCAGGACCGGGTCGGCGGCGCCGTGGAGTGACCACGGGGCGGGCCGGTGCCCGACGGCACCCTGCGCACCAGGTGCACATGCCCGCCCCCATCCCACCAGTGAACCGATTCCGTCCGAGGGGGACATTCCGTTGACCCTGTACGACCTTGTCGCGCCCGGTCTCGACGTGCTTGGCGAACCGCGTTACCGGATAGCGGAGATACGTGCGGCGGACCCGCTCGGCGCGGACGCGCTCCTCGCCGCGCTGCCCGCGATGAACGCGGCGGCGGACGTGCCCGCGCTCACCGTGGCGCTGCGCACCCTGGTGCCCGACGCCGACCGGGCCGCCTCGCTCGGCATCGTCGACGCGCTGGCGGCGATGCGTGACCTCGGCATCGTCCTCGGCTCGCTGAAACGTCACGGCACCGAGCCCGTGGCCGCCGTGCCCGAGGTGCTGCCCGTGCTGGAGGAGCTCGGCAGGCGCACCGACATGGTGCCGCGCGACACCGTGCACCACTACACGACCTGGAACCCGCTGGGAAAGCGGCAGCGGATGTACACGGGCGACCCGATGGAGGGCAACCTCCAGGACGCCGTCCGCATGGTCTTCCCGAGCCTCGTCGCCTCGCTCGACACCTGCGCGGAACTCGCCCGGCTCGAACCCTACGATCCGCGCTTCGCACGCGCCCTCGACCGCACCGCCGAGCACGTGCAGGCCATGGTGGAATCCATCGACTTCACCGTCGCCCATGTGTCCCCCGTCTTCTTCGCCCGCGAAATGCGCTCCTACTTCGAGGAGATCGACGTCGCCGGCCGTGACTACCTCGGCCCGGCCGCCGCCCAGGTCCCGCTCTGGCTCATCGATCTGACGCTGTGGCAGTGCGACCGCAGCAACGCCCGCTACGACGCGTTCCTCGAGGACTCCGTCCAGTACAGCCTGCCGTCCTGGCGCGCCCACTACGCGGCCCACAAGGGCGGCGTCTCGGCCGTCTCCAAGCTCTCCGCGGCCCTCAGCTGGGAGGGCGCCCACAAGGTGCCCGCCCCGCTCGCCGCGTCCGCGGTCGCCCTCGCCCGTGTGCTGCGCACCCTCAAGACCTTCCGCGCCCGGCACATCACCATCGCCCGCAAGGCATACAGCGAGGAAGTACGTCTCTACGACGTCGGCAGCGGCGGCGCCCCCGTCGAACTCCTGCGCTCCGTACTCGATCTGACCCGGGACAACGAGACCCTCGTGCGCCACTCGGTGGATCGGCCGCCCGCCGCCGCCCACTGACCGCCGAAGGAGAGCCCAGGAACGTTCGAGGAGACCCTCCCCATGACCCACATCATGATCGCCGGCGGTGGCATCGCCGGTCTCACCGCGGCACTCGCCCTGCACACGGCAGGGTTCGAGCGGATCACGGTCGTCGAGGCCGCCCGGGAGATCCGGCCGGTCGGCGCGGGCCTGAACATCATGCCGAACGCGGTACGCGAACTCGATGCGCTCGGCGTGCTCGACGCGCTGGAGCGGCGAGCCGTACGCACCCGGGAACTGCGCTACTACCACCGCAGTGGCGGGCTCATCTCCCGCGATCTGCGCGGACTCGGCGCCGGGTACCACTGGCCGCAACTGTCCGTCCACCGCGGCGACCTCCAGTGCGTCCTCGCCGAGGCAGTGCGGGCCAGGCTCGGCGCGTCCGCGTTGCTCAGCGGCGTCCGGGTCACGGGCGTGGAGCAGCTCGCCGGCACCCGCCCCCGCATTACGCTGGAATACCGCGACGGTGTCCACCGCGGCCGGGCGTCGCTGGAACCCGATGTGCTCATCGGCGCCGACGGCATCCGCTCCGCCGTGCGGGCGGCGCTCAACCCCGCCGAGGGCGAGCCGCCGTGGAACGGGCTGCTCGTCTGGCGGGGTGTCTCCTGCATGCCGTCGGACAGGGCCGGCGACTTCATGTTCATCGCCGGCGACGACCGGCGCAGGGCGGTCGTCTACCCGATCTCGATGCCCGCCGCCGGTGGTGGCGTCCTCGTCAACTGGGCTGTGGCCGCCCCTGCGGAATCGGCCGCCGCCACGTACCGCGGCGACTGGAACCGGGCCGTGCCCGTCGACACGTTCGCGCACCACTTCGAGGGCTGGGAGTTCGACGGCGTGAGCGTCCCCGAGGTGCTGCGCGCCGCCGATGCCGCCTACGAGTACCCGATGGTGGACCGCGAGCCGCTGCCCGTCTGGTCACGGGGGCGCACGACGCTGATCGGGGACGCGGCACACGCGATGTACCCGGTCGGCTCCAACGGCGCCACGCAGTCGGTCGTCGACGGGCGCGCGCTCGCCCACGCGATGGCGAGCCACCGCGATCCCGTCACCGCGCTCGCGGCCTACGAGGCCGACCGCCGGCCGGCCATGACCGAATTGCAGCAGTCCAACCGGCAGCTCGGTCCCGAGGCCGTCATCACGCTGGCCCACCAGCGCGCGCCCGGTGGTTTCACGCACATCCACGACGTGATCCCGGCGGCCGAGCTCGCGGGCATCGCGGCCCGGTACGCGGCAACGGGGGCGTTCGACCCGGGCAGCGTGAACCAGGGCTCCCCGTACGGCGCCACCCTGCCCAAACGGTCCTAGGACTTGTCCGGCGGACCAGGGCGGGCCCGCAACAGCGGCCGCGGCGCCCGGCGAGTGCTCCCGTCGGGTGTCCGTGCGCCGTGGCCCGGGGGGACGGGGCGGCACTACGGTCGTAAATGACGGAAAAGGGCGCACACCGTCGTGCGTCCGCTCGGATGCGTACCTCCCCTGCGAAGGTGGGACCTGTGAAGGCCATTCGTCGATTCACCGTCCGCCCCGTCCTCCCCGAACCACTGCAACCGCTCAGCGGCCTTGCGCGCAATCTGCGCTGGTCCTGGCACACCGAGACCCAAGAACTGTTCCGCTGCGTCGATCCCGAAGGGTGGCAGGCCGTCGCCGGCGATCCCGTGCGCCTCCTCGGGAACGTCTCCGCAGGCCGGATGGCCGAACTGGCCAAGGACCGGCGCTTTCTGCGCAGACTCGCCGCGGCCGCCGACGACCTGGACGACTATCTGCACGGTCGCAGGTGGTACCAGTCCGGCGACAGCGGCTCGGGCAGTACCGAATTCCCGTCCGCCATCGCCTACTTCTCTCCCGAGTTCGGTGTCACCGCCGCCCTGCCCCAGTACTCCGGTGGCCTCGGCATCCTGGCCGGCGACCATCTCAAGGCGGCCAGCGACCTCGGCGTGCCGCTGATCGGCGTCGGGCTCCTCTACCGGCACGGCTATTTCCGCCAGTCGCTGTCCCGCGACGGCTGGCAACAGGAGCACTATCCCGTGCTCGACCCCAACGAACTGCCCGTCGGTCTGCTGCGGGAGCCGGACGGCACACCCGCCCGCGTCTCTCTCGCCCTGCCCGGCGGGCGTCTGCTGCACGCCCACATCTGGGTCGCCCAGGT
This sequence comes from Streptomyces sp. NPDC043812, assembly GCF_056436245.1. NCBI lineage: Bacteria > Bacillati > Actinomycetota > Actinomycetes > Kitasatosporales > Streptomycetaceae > Streptomyces > Streptomyces sp. NPDC043812. The sequence goes on along the minus strand of NZ_JBWKCY010000012.1, from coordinate 122,019 downwards.
CGGCCGCGTCCCGCTGCTGATGCTCGACTCCGACGTCGAGGGCAACGGGCCCGCGGCGCGCGACGTCACCGACCGGCTGTACGGGGGCGGCAGCGAGCACCGGCTGCTGCAGGAGATGCTGCTCGGCATCGGTGGTGTGCGGGCCGTCCGCGCGTACTGCCGGCTCACCGGCCACTCGGCACCCGAGGTGTTCCACACCAATGAAGGCCACGCGGGCTTCCTCGGTCTCGAACGCATCCGGGAGCTGGGCGACGACCCCGGCCTCGGCTTCGACGCCGCGCTGGAGGCCGTGCGTGCCGGCACGGTGTTCACCACCCACACCCCGGTGCCCGCCGGAATCGACCGCTTCGACCGCGAACTGGTCGCCCGCCACTTCGCGGACGGCGCCGAACTCCCCGGAGTGCCGGCCGACCGGATCCTCCAGCTGGGCACGGAGAGTTACCCGGGCGGCGAGCCCGGCCTGTTCAACATGGCGGTCATGGGCCTGCGGCTAGCCCAGCGCGCCAACGGCGTCTCCGAACTGCACGGCGCGGTCAGCCGCGACATGTTCTCCGGCCTGTGGCCGGGCTTCGACGCCGCCGAGGTGCCGATCACCTCGGTCACCAACGGTGTGCACGCCCCGACCTGGGTGGCGCCCGAGGTGTTCCGGCTCGGCGCGCGCCAGATCGGCGCCGGCCGGGCGGAGGACGCCCTCTCGGTCGGCGGCTCCTCCCGCTGGGACTCCGTGGCGAACATCCCGGACGCGGAGATCTGGGAACTGCGCCGCTCCCTGCGCGAGCAGCTCGTGCTGGAGGTGCGGGAGCGGCTGCGGGCCTCCTGGCGGCAGCGCGGCGCCGGGGCGGCCGAACTGGGCTGGATCGACGGGGTGCTCGACCCCGACGTCCTCACCATCGGGTTCGCCCGCCGGGTGCCCTCGTACAAACGGCTCACGCTGATGCTGCGCGACCGCGCGCGGCTCACCGAGCTGCTGCTGCACCCCACCCAGCCGATCCAGATCGTCGTCGCGGGCAAGGCACACCCGGCGGACGACGGCGGCAAGCGGCTCGTACGCGAGCTGGTGCGCTTCGCCGACGACCCGAAGGTGCGCCACCGCATCGTCTTCCTGCCCGACTACGGGATGGCGATGGCGAAGAAGCTCTACCCGGGCTGCGACGTGTGGCTCAACAATCCGCTGCGCCCGCTGGAGGCCTGCGGCACGAGCGGGATGAAGGCCGCGCTCAACGGCGCCCTCAACCTCTCGGTGCTCGACGGCTGGTGGGACGAGTGGTACGAGCCGGACTTCGGCTGGGCGATCCCCACCGCCGACGGCGCCGCCACCGACGAGGACCGGCGGGACGAGCTGGAGGCCGCCGCGCTGTACGCCCTGATCGAGGAGCGGGTGGCGCCGCGCTTCTACGACCAGGGCAGCGGCGGACTGCCGGACCGGTGGATCGAGATGGTGCGCCGCACCCTGACCACGCTCGGCCCCAAGGTGCTCGCGGGGCGGATGGTGCGCGAGTACGTGGAACGGCTGTACGCTCCCGCCGCCAAGGCCCATCGCGCCCTGGACGCCGCGGGCGCCGTGGAGTTGGCGGACTGGAAGGCGCGGGTGCGGGCGGGCTGGCCGCAGGTGGCGGTCGACCATGTGGAGACCGTCGACCAGGATGCGGCCGCGGGTTCCGCCGCCGCGCCCGGGCTCGGCTCCACGCTGACCCTGCGGGTGCAGGCGAGGCTCGGCGAACTCCGGCCGGAGGACGTGGAGGTGCAGGCGGTGGCGGGCCGGGTGGACTCGGACGACGCCATCCGTGACGCGCAGACGTTCCCGCTCAAACCGGCGAGCGGCCCCGATCTGGAGGGCCGCTGGGTGTACGAGGGGCCGTTCGCGCTGGACCGGACGGGGCCGTTCGGCTACACGGTGCGGGTGCTGCCCGCACACCGGCTGGTTCCGGCGGGGGCGGACATGGGACTCGTCGTGCTGCCTGCGGAGGCGGCGGGTAAGGAGGCCGGCGTACTGCTGCGCTGACGCGAGGCACGCGGGTACACGGGGGCACGGCCCTTCCGGACGTTCCGGGAGGGCCGGGCCCTTGCGTATGTCCAGGGCTTTCTTCACGCCGTGAATCCCGAGCCTTGACGTGCTCATGGGGCGCCTCTACTTTCCTCACACACCGCCTCGTTCATCTTCCAGTCCAATGTTCATGTGGATGAACAAGTCGGCGCCCCCCGACCGGAAGGCAACCCCCCATGCGCACCGGATCCAGCAGGCACGCCCTGCGCCGGCCGAGAGCCCTCGTCCTCACCCTGTCCGCCGTCGTCGCCGGCGTCCTCGCCGCCGCACTCGTGGTCCCGGCCTCGGCGGAGAAGGCCCCTGTGGAGAGCACCGCCGCGCCCGCACCCGCCGCCGCGGCGCCCGCGGCCTTCACCCATCCCGGCGTCCTCGTCAGCAAGCCCCAGCTCGACTTCGTCAAGTCCCGTGTCCAGGCGGGCGCGCAGCCCTGGAAGGCCGCCTACGACCAGATGATGGGCAGCAAGTACGCCTCGCTGTCCCGCGTACCCAAGCCCCGTGCCGTCGTCGAGTGCGGGTCGTACTCGAACCCCAACTACGGATGCACGGACGAGCGCGAGGACGCCATCGCCGCGTACACCACCGCGCTCGCCTGGTACCTCACCGGTGACAGCCGCTACGCGAAGAAGTCCATCGAGCTCATGGACGCCTGGTCCGCCGTGATCAAGGACCACACCAACAGCAATGCCCCACTGCAGACCGGCTGGGCCGGCTCCTCCTGGCCGCGTGCCGCCGAGATCGTCAAGTACACGTACTCGGGCGGCTGGCCGAACTCCGGCCGCTTCGGCACCATGCTGCGCAACGTCTACCTGCCGGAGGTCACCAACGGCTCCCACTCCAACGGCAACTGGGAGCTGAGCATGACGGAGGCCGCGATAGGCATCGCGGTGTTCCTGGAGGACCGTGCCGCCTACGACAAAGCCGTCTCCAAGTTCCGCGGGCGTGTGCCCGCGTACATCTATCTGACCAGTGACGGCTCCCTGCCGAAGACCGCACCCGGCTCGGGCCTCGACACCCGTGACGAGATCGTCCGCTACTGGCAGGGCCAGTCGACGTTCACCATGAACGGCATCAGCCAGGAGACGTGCCGCGACCTGACCCACGCCGGATACGGCTTCTCGGCCATCTCCCACATCGCGGAGACCAGCCGCATCCAGGGGCAGGACCTCTACCCGGAGATCGCCGACCGCCTGCGCCACACGCTCGGCCTGCACACCAAGTACCAGCTCGGCGTGGAGCCGGTGCCCGGAAGCCTGTGCGGCGGCAGCCTGAAGGACAAGCTGGGCCCGATCACCGAGGTCGGCTACAACGCGTTGGCCAACCGCATGGGGTACGGAATGACCAACACCCTGCGCCTGACCGAGCAGCAGCGGCCTGCCGGGTCCAACAACCTGTTCGTGGCGTGGGAGACGCTGACGCACGCCGGCAGCCCGAACTAGAGAGACTGGACGGCCGGTTGCCCCCTGAGGGCACCGGCCGTCCGTCCTCGCCTCGGAGCACAGCCGCGACGCGGCTGTGCTCCGGTCTATTGCTGCGCGAGCGAGGCGCGGATGGCGGCGATCGCCTCCAGGGCGTTCGCCTCTGCCGCCGCCTTGTCGATGCCGAGCGCGGAGAGTGGACCCGTGCCGTCCTCCGCCTCCAGCAGGGCGAGCAGGATGTGCTCCGTGCCCACGTAGTTGTGCCCCAGGCGCAGTGCCTCGCGGAACGTGAGCTCCAGAACCTTGCGTGCCCGTGCGTCGTACGGAGCGAGCTCGGGCAGTTCGTCGGCGGCCGGCGGCAGGGCCGTCGTGGCGGAGGCGCGGACGCTGTCGAGGCTGACACCCTGCGCGACGATCGCCTTGGCGGCCAGGCCGTCGGGTTCGGTCAGCAGCCCGAGCGTGAGATGTTCCGGGCCGACATGGCTGTTGTGCGCCTCGCGGGCCTCGTTGCTCGCCGCCGCGACCACGTTCCTGGCCCGGTCCGTGAAGCGGCCGAAGCCCTGGCTGGGGTCGAGGTCGATCGGCTGGTCGGACTCCTTGGTGACGAAGCGCTTCTGGGCGGCCTGCTTGGTGACGCCCATGGACCTGCCGATGTCGGTCCAGGATGCGCCGGAACGGCGGGCCTGGTCCACGAAGTGGCCGATGAGGTGGTCGGCGATGTCGCCCAGATGGTCCGCCGCGATGACCGCGTCGGACAGCTGGTCGAGCTCGCTGGAGTGTGCCTTCTTGATGGCCTCGATCAGATCGTCGAGCCGTACGGGATGCGTCAAACGGACTGGATCGGTCATGCGACAACCCTAGGTTGACGACCCCATGATCGTCAACCCCCGGTTGACGATTGGTTCAGTGCGCGCGCTTCGTCGCCGGCGTCGCGATCCGGACCGGCTCCGGGGGGAACAGGTACTGCGGCTGAGCGGAGCCCGCGGACCGCGAAAGGTGTTGCCCGGGAGCCGTACGGCTCCCGGGCAACACCTGTCATGCACAGAGGTCGAGCGCGTGGGTCGGCCTCAGAAGGTGAGCTTCCAGCTGTTGATGTAGCCCGTGTCGTACCGCGCCACGTCCTGCACCCGCAGCTTCCAGGCGCCGTTGGCCACCTCGCTGGAGGCGTTGACCGTGTAGGTGGCCTTGACGTTGTCCGCCGAGTCCGAACCGCTCGAGTTCTTCAGGCGGTACGCGGTCCCGTCCGGGGCCAGCAGGTCGATCACCAGGTCACCGCGCCAGGTGTGGACGATGTCCACGTCGACCTTGAGGGTCGAGGGCGCGTTGCCCGTACGGCCGGTGACGTTGATCGAGGACGTCACCGCGGCGCCGGGGGAGTCCGCGATGGTCACGTCGGCCGTGTTCTCGAAGACGGTGCCCGGCTCGCCCGGGTCGCCGCCGCCGGGGCGGGCGCCGACCGCGATGCCTGCCCAGGCGTCGGTGACCGACTTGACCTCGGCGCTGCTCGCTCCGTACAGCTCCGTCGCCACGGCGATGGTGCCGGTACGGGCGCCCGCGTAGTTCGTCGTCGAGTTGAACTTCGTGGTGAGCGCCTTGAACCAGATCAGCGAGGCCTTGTCGCGGCCGATGCCGGTGACCGGCAGACCGTCCGAGGTGGCGGAGTTGTAGTTCACGCCGTTGATGGTCTTGGCGCCGCTGCCCTCGGAGAGCAGGTAGTACCAGTGGTTCGCCGGGCCCGAGGAGTAGTGGACGTCGACGTTGCCTATCCCCGAGTACCAGTAGTCCTTGGACGCGCCGTCCTTGCTCGGCTTGTCCATGTAGCGCAGCGGGGTGCCGTCGCCGTTGATGTCGATCTTCTCGCCGACCAGGTAGTCGCCGACGTCCTGGGCGTTGTTGGCGTGGAACTCGACCGCGGCGGCGAAGATGTCGCTGGTCGCCTCGTTGAGGCCGCCGGACTCGCCGCTGTAGATGAGACCCGCGGTGTTGGAGGTGACGCCGTGCGTCATCTCGTGCGCGGCCACGTCGATCGACGTCAGCGGCTTGGAGTTGCCGGAGCCGTCGCCGTACGTCATGCAGAAGCAGCTGTCGGACCAGAAGGCGTTGACGTAGTTGTTCCCGTAGTGGACACGGGAGTACGCGCCGACGCCGTCACCGCGGATACCGGAGCGGCCTTGCACGTTCTTGTAGTAGTCCCAGGTGAGCGCGGCACCGTAGTGCGCGTCCGCGCCCGCGGTCTCCAGGTTCGACGGGGAGCCGTTGCCCCACACGTCGTCGGAGCCCGAGAACAGCGTGCCGGAGCCAGACGTACCCCGGTTGAGGTTGTTCGTCTTGTGGTTGCCGCGGCCGGTGTCCGTCAGCGTGTAGGACGGTGCCGTGCCGAGCGTGACGGTGCCGCTGTACTGGGTGTTGCCGGTACCGGTGTGGATCGCCTCGCGCTCGAACAGCTTCGCGCCGGTCGTGGCGTCCGTGACGACGTGCAGCTCGCTCGGCGTGCCGTCGTGCTGGAGGCCGCCGACGACCGTTTCGTACGCCAGGGTCGGCTTGCCCTCGGCGAGCCAGATCACCTTGCGCGGCGCCTTCTCGGCCTTCGTCTTGGCGGACCCCTCCGCCTTCGCCGCGCTCAGTGCCTGCTTCTCGGCCGTGGCCGGGACGATGTCGGCACTGGTGTCGACGTTCTTCAGGGCGGCCCTCGACGCCTTGCTGACCGATTCGGTGGCACCCGCCTTCGTCTCGGCGACCACGAGGTCGCCGCCGAGGACGGGCATTCCGGCGTAGGTGCGCTCGTACCGGGTGTGCGTGGTGCCGTCACGGTCCTGCGTGACGTCCCGTACGACGAGCTTCTCCTGGGCGGTCAGGCCCAGTTCCTTCGCGGTGGCGGCCGTGGTGGCCTGCGCCGCGCGGATCAGCTCCGCGCGCTGGGCGGGGGAGAGGGCGGCCGGCAGTGCGCCGGGGTCGGCCTTGCCCGCCTTCGCCGCGGCGGGGGCCGCCGTGGGCTGGGCTGCGGCCGAGGTGCCGGTCTGGAAGCCGACGAGAAGCGCGGCGGATGCGATGAGGGCTCCGGTCGCTGTGACGCGACGGCGATGCGTGGGTCTCACGCGGACTCCTTCTGCGAGGGGGGTACCGGTCGGCTGGGTGGGTCGGCCGGGCGGAGCATGCGGTGCCTTGGTGCATGCGGTGCAGTGGAGCGTGGATCGGGGGAAGAGTGGCAGCCGTGAATGCCTCCTGTCAGGAGCGCGACAAGAAGTTGGCCGGAAATCGTCCGTTGTCCGAAGGGTCATGTTCGTTAAGCGGACGTTTCGTCGATCATGGCGGCGAGGTCGCCGTCCGTTTGTGCGGGGCCGAGCGGAAACAGGGATCGAGGCCACCGTCCGGTGGCCCCGGCTGTGAACGCAGTGTTGAGCGGGTCGGACGGGTGCCCGAGGCCTCCCGCACCACAGGTGGCCGAATCCGAGCGCCCTGCACGGGCACCGCAGACGAGTACTCGGAGTCCTTCACGGCCGGACACCGCGTACACGTCGGCAACCGGGCGTCAGCCCACCACGCTGTCCCGCCATGCGCGGTGCAGACCCGCGAACCGGCCCTGGCCACCGATCAGTTCGCCGGGCGAGCCGTCCTCCACGATCCGGCCCCGCTCCATCACGAGCACCCGGTCGGCGATCTCGACCGTCGACAGCCGGTGCGCGATCACCACGGCCGTGCGGCCCTGCAGCACCGTGTCCATGGCCCGCTGCACGGCCCGCTCGCCGGGGATGTCCAGTGAGCTCGTCGCCTCGTCCAGGATCAGCACCGCCGGGTCCGCGAGCAGCGCACGGGCGAAGGCCACCAACTGCCGCTGACCCGCAGAGATACGCCCGCCGCGCTTGCGTACGTCCGTGTCGTAGCCCTCGGGGAGTGCGGAGATGAAGTCATGGGCGCCGATCGCCTTCGCGGCCTGCTCGATCTCCGCGCGGGACGCCTCCGGGCGCCCGATCGCGATGTTCTCGGCGACCGTCCCCGAGAACAGGAACGCCTCCTGCGTCACCATCACCACCCCGCGGCGCAGTTCGGGCGTCGCCAGCTCACGCAGATCGGTGCCGTCGAGCAGCACCCGCCCCTCGGTGGGGTCGTAGAAGCGTGCCAGGAGCTTGGCGAGGGTGGATTTGCCCGCGCCCGTCGAACCGACGACGGCCACGGTCTGTCCGGCCGGGATCGTCAGATCGAACCGGGGCAGCACCTCACCGCCCGTGCGGTAGCCGAAACCGACCTGCTCGAAGACAACCTCGCGGCCCGGCCGGCCGGCGGCGCGCACCGGCAGCTCACGCGGTGCGGAGGCCTCGGGGACGGACGGGACCTGCGCCAGCAGACCGGCGATCTTCTCCAGTGAAGCGGCCGCCGACTGGTAGGAGTTCAGGAACATGCCGAGCCGGTCGATCGGGTCGTACAGCCGCCGCAGATACAGCACCGCGGCCGCCAGCACGCCCAGCGCGAGCGTCCCGCCGGCGACCCGGTAGGCGCCCCACAGCACGATCCCGGCCACCGCCGTGTTGGCGACCAGCCGCGAACCGACGACATAACGGGCCATCTCCAGGAGCGCGTCACCGTTGCTGCGCTCATGGCGGCGGTTCAGCACCTTGAACGCGGCGTCGTTGGCCCGCTCACGGCGGAACGCACGCACCGGCCGGATACCGTTCATCGTCTCCGCGAACTTCACGATGACCGCGGCGATCGCCGTCGAGCGGGTCATGTACACGGCCTTCGCACGCCGCTGGTAGAGCCGCACCAGCAGATACAGCGGGACGAACGACAGGACCGCGACCGCGCCGAGACCGAGGTCCAGCCACAGCAGCATCGCCGAGATGTAGACGAACGCGAGGATGACGACGATCAGTTCCTGCAGCCCCTCGGCCAGCAGCTCCCGCAGGGACTCGACATCCGTGGTGGACCGGGAGATCAGCCGGCCCGAGGTGTAGCGCTCGTGGAAGTCGACGCTCAGGGCCTGGGCGTGTCGGAAGATCCGGCCCCGCAGGTCGAGCAGCACGTCCTGGTTGACGCGGGCCGAGGCGCGGATGAAGGCGTACTGGAGGAGGCCCGCGGCCAGCGCGGACACCGTGTACCCGGCGCCGACGGCGATCAGCGGGCCGTAGTCGTGCGCGCGGAAGGCCGGGACGCCGCTGTCGATGGCGTAGGCGACGAGCAGTGGGCCGGCCTGTACCGCGGCCTGTTGCAGGAGCAGGAGTACCGCGGCGAGCGCGACCCGGACCCGGTGGGGCGCGAGCAGGGAACGCAGCAGGGCACCGGTGGCGCCGTCGGGAGTGGGCAGGGCGTCGCGGTCGAACGGGTCGTCCGCGACCCTGTCGTCCGGCCGGGCCGGGGCGTCGGGCACGCCCGTGGCCCCGGCCGATGGCTGCTTCGTCAGGTCCGAGGCCGGACCTGTCGTCGAACCCGTCGTCGTCACCGTGCCGTCCCTTCGGCGATCGTGTCCGTCATGGCGTCCGCATCCGCCCGTTCCGCTTCGCTTTCGGGGCCGTCCGCGCCGGACATCAGCCAGGCGTACTCGGCGTTCGTCCGCAGCAGTTCGTGGTGGGTGCCGACGGCGGAGATCCGGCCCTCGGACAGCAGCGCCACCCGGTCCGCGAGCATCACCGTCGACGGCCGGTGCGCCACGACCAGGGCCGTGGTGTCCGCCAGCACCCGCCGCAGCGCCGCCTCCACCAGGGCCTCGGTGTGGACGTCGAGCGCCGAGAGCGGGTCGTCGAGCACCAGGAAGCGCGGCCGGCCGACGACCGCGCGGGCGAGCGCGAGCCGCTGGCGCTGACCGCCGGACAGACTCAGACCCTGCTCGCCGACCTGCGTGTCCGCGCCGTGCGGCAGCGTGTCGACGAACCCGGCCTGGGCGACGTCGAGCGACCGGCGCAGCTCCGCCTCCCCGGCGTCCTGCGCGCCCATCAGCACGTTCTCGCCGACGCTCGCCGAGAACAGCGTCGGTTCCTCGAACGCGACCGAGACCAGTTCGCGCAGCCGCTCGCGCGGCAGTGCCGTGATGTCCTGTCCGTCGAGCGTGATCCGCCCGCCGGTGACGTCGTACAGCCGTGGCACGAGCGCGGTGAGCGTCGTCTTGCCGCTGCCGGTGGCGCCGACGAGCGCCATCGTCTCGCCCGGCCGCACATGCAGATCGATCCGGGAGAGGACGGGCGCGGTGTCCTTCGGCGCGTCCGGGTAGCGGAACACGACGCCGTCGAACCGCAGTCCGCCCTCCGCGGCCTTCGGCCCGGGACGCGACCCGTCGACCGTCTCCTGCTCCTGCGGCGCGTCCAGCACTTCGAAGTAGCGGTCGGCTGCCGTTGCCGCCTCCTGACTCATCGCCAGCAGGAACCCGATCGACTCCACCGGCCACCGCAGCGCCAGCGCGGTGGACAGGAACGCCACCAGCGTGCCCGTCGACAGTCCGCCGTCGGCGACCTGCACCGTGCCCAGCACGAGCGCGGCACCGATCGCCAGCTCCGGGATGATCGTGATCAGCGCCCAGATGCCACCCAGCAGCCGCGCCTTGCCCAGCTCCGTGCCGCGCAGCCGCTGCGACAGCGCCCGGAAGGCATCGGCCTGGCTGCGGTGCCTGCCGAAGCCCTTGACGATGCGGATGCCGAGGACGCTCTCCTCCACGACGGTGGTCAGATCCCCGACCTGGTCCTGCGCGCGGCGGGCGACGAGGGAGTACCGCGTCTCGAACAGCAGGCAGGCGATGACGAGCGGCACGACGGGCGCCAGCAGCACCAGACCCAGCGTCCACTCCTGCGCCAGCAGGATCACAAAGCCGACCAGGATCGTCGTCCCGTTGACCAGCAGGAACGTCAGCGGGAAGGCGAGGAACATCCGCAGCAGCATCAGATCCGTGGTGCCGCGGGACAGCAACTGACCCGACGCCCACCGGTCGTGGAACGCCACGGGCAGACGCTGCAGATGCCGGAAGAGATCCGCACGCATCGCCGCCTCCACCCCGGCGAGCGGCCGGGCGACCAGCCAGCGGCGGAAGCCGAACAGCAGGGCCTCCGCGATGCCCAGTGCGAGCAGGGCGAAAGCGCCCAGCCAGACCCCGCCCGGGTCACCGTCGGCGACCGGCCCGTCCACCATCCACTTGAGGACCAGCGGGATGACGAGGCTCAGACAGGAGGCGAGGATCGCCACCAGGGCCGCGCTGAACAGGCGGGAACGCACGGGCCGTACGTACGGCCACAGACGCAGCAGCGAGCGTACGGCGGAGCGTTCGACGGGTCCGGCGGGCGTTTCGCCGACGTGGTCGGCAGCGGGCTCACCGGCGGGCGTACCGGGGGAGACGGGTGTAGTGGGCATCAGGAGTGAGCCTACGGTTCACCACTGACAGGGCTCACGTGGTTTTCTCCGCCGGGCCTGCGTGCCGCGCGGGCGTACCGGGACATCAACCGATCGGCGGATGCAGGGTCGAGCGCGATGGGCGATGCCGCCGGGCACCGCCGCGCGCGAGTCTCGTGTCATGGCAATCGTGGAAGTGAACGGCCTGCGCAAGGTGTACGGCGGACGGCCCGTGGTCGACGGGGTGAGTTTCGCCGTCGAGGAGGGCGAAATCTTCGGAATCCTCGGACCGAACGGGGCGGGCAAGACGACCACCGTGGAGTGCGTCGAGGGACTTCGCGTCCCCGACGAGGGCACGGTCACCGTCACCGGGCTCGACCCGGTGGCGGACCACGAGCAGGTCACGCGGCTGCTCGGGGCCCAGCTCCAGGAGAGCGAGCTGCAGCCGAAGATCACCGTCCGTGAGGCGTTCGCACTGTATGCCTCGTTCTACGAGCGGCCCGCCGACTGGCGGCAGCTGGCCGAACGGCTCGGCCTGGAAGCCCAGCTCGCCACCGGATTCGCCCGGCTCTCGGGCGGACAGAAGCAGCGCCTGTTCATCGCGCTCGCCCTCATCGGCAATCCTCGCGTCGTCGTGCTCGACGAACTGACCACCAGCCTCGACCCGCGGGCCCGCCGCGACACCTGGCAACTGATCGAGGAGATACGGGACTCCGGTGTCACCGTGCTGCTGGTCACCCACTTCATGGAGGAGGCGCAGCGCCTCTGCGACCGGGTCGCCGTCATCGACAAGGGGCGGGTCGCGGCACTCGACACCCCCGCCGGACTGATCGGCCGCTCGGCGGCCTCCACGGTCATCTCCTTCACGCCCTCCGAGCCGCTCGACGAGCGGGAACTCGCCGGGCTGGCGCAGGCCGCGTCCGTCGAGCACCGCGCCGGCCGGATCGTCATCAACGGCACTGACGAGACCGTCAACGCGGTGATCTCGCTGCTCGCCAGGCACCGCATCACGGCAGGACAACTCCGCGTCTTCGACGCCTCCCTGGACGACGCCTTCCTCGACCTCACGGAAGAGAGCCCCCGATGACCACCGCAGCCGCCGCCTCCGCGCGGTCCTCGGCGTCCGCCACCGTGCTGAGGACCGAGGCCCGCCTCTTCCTCCGTGAGCCCGCCGCACTGTTCTGGATCATCCTCTTCCCGACCGCTCTGCTGACGATCCTCGGCCTGATCCCCTCCTTCGGCGAGGCCTCCGACGATCTGGGCGGCCGACGCGTCATCGATCTGTACGTCCCCGTCGTCGTCCTGCTCGCCACGATCATGTCCGGGCTGCAGGCCATGCCTCCCGTCCTCACCGGCTACCGCGAACGGGGCATCCTGCGCCGGATGTCCACCACGCCCGTCCGGCCGTCCGCTCTCCTGACCGCGCAGCTCGTTCTGCACGGGGCGGCCGTTCTCCTCTCGGCCGTGCTCGCGATGGCCGTCGGGCGGATCGCGTTCGACGTGGCGCTGCCCGGACAGCTCGCCGGGTACGGGCTCGCCCTGGTGCTGACGACAGCGAACGCTCTCGCCCTCGGCGCCACCGTCTGCGCGATCTCCCGTACGCAGAAGATCGCGACCGCGATCGGGTCCGTCGTCTTCTTCCCCAGCATGTTCACCGCCGGCGTGTGGGTGCCCGTGCAGGTCATGCCCGAGACCTTGCAGCGCATCGTCCATCTCACCCCGTTCGGCGCGGCCTCCGAGGCGCTCGACCGTGCGGCGTCCGGTGGTTGGCCGGGCTGGGCCGACCTGGGGGTGACCGCGCTGTGGGCGGTGCTGCTGACGACGGCTGCCGCCCGTTGGTTCCGCTGGGAATGAAGGGGACCGGAGGGACGGGGCCGGTGGAGACTGGGCCCATGAGACCGTCCGACGCCGTGCCGAGGCCCGTCCGGATCCCGCAGGTCGAGGAGCGCTGGGCGCAGTTCTACCGCCGTGGCCCCTACGCCCTGCTGGGGCTCGCCACGCTGATCTCCGGTGCCACGGCAGGCCACTTCATGAGCGCCGGCGAGATGTCCGTCGGCGGCGGCCTGGTCGTCGTGGCGCTCGGTGTCGAATGCTGGTGGAGCCGTACGCGTGCCGGACTGCCCGAGCAGGCGGCACCCGGCAGGATCTACTTCGTCCTGCGCACGGCGGTCTCCTTCGCGCTGACCTGGCTGAACCCGCTCTTCGCCGTCTACGCGGTCATGGGCTACTTCGACCCCGCGCATCTGCTGCCGCCCCGCGCGGTGCGTGCCGCGCTGCTGGTCACCGCCGTCACCATGGCAGGCTCCCAGTCCGGCGGGCTGCCGCCCGCTTCCCTGGTGAACTGGGTGCTCTTCGGCGCCTTGTACATCCTCAACGCCTCGCTGTGTCTGCTCTTCGCCAACATCGGTGTCCACGAGGCCGAGCGCGCCCGGCAGCGCCTCGCCACGATCACCCAGCTGGAAGAGACCAACGCGCGACTGGAACAGGCGCTCGACGAGAACGCCGGTCTCCACGCCCAACTGCTCCTCCAGGCACGGGAGGCGGGCGTCGCGGACGAGCGCCGCAGGCTCGCCGCCGAGATTCACGACACCATCGCCCAGGGGCTGGCGGGCATCATCGCCCAGCTGGAGGTCGTCGGTTCGGCCGAGGACCCCGACGTCGCCCGTGTGCACCTGGCCCGCGCCTCCGCCCTCGCACGCCACAGCCTGGGCGAGGCCCGCCGGTCCGTGCACGACCTCGCCCCCGTCGCCCTGGCGCACGCCACGCTCCCCGAGGCACTGAGAAAGACCGTCGCCGAATGGTCCGACCGCATCGGCGTCGCGGCCCGGTTCACCGTCACCGGCACCGAGGAGGCCCTGCACGAGGAGGTGGCGGCGACCCTGCTCCGTATCGCGGAGGAAGCCCTGTCCAACACCGCCAGGCACGCGCGCGCCACCCGGGCCGGCGTCACCCTCTCGTACATGGGCGACGAGGTGTCCCTCGACATCCGCGACGACGGCCACGGCTTCGACCCTCGCACCCTGCCGCCCCGTTCGGGTTCCGGCGGCTTCGGACTCGACGGCATGCGGGCCCGGGCGGAGCGCATCGCGGGGGCGGTCACCGTCGAATCGGAACGCGGGCAGGGTACGGCCGTCTCCGCTCGCGTACCTTTGGTGCGCCATGGCTGAGCCCACCATCACGCTGATCGTCGTCGACGACCACCCCGTCGTACGGGATGGCCTGCGCGGCATGTTCGAATCCGCGTCCGGCTTCCTGGTCCTCGGCGAGGCCGCGAACGGTGTCGAGGGCGTCGAGCTCGCCGCCCGTCTGGACCCGGATGTCGTCCTGATGGACCTCCGCATGCCGGGTGGCGGGGGAGTGGTCGCCATCGCCGAGCTGGCCCGCCGCGGCATCCGCGCCAAGGTCCTGGTCCTCACCACGTACGACACGGACTCCGACACGTTGCCCGCGATCGAGGCGGGTGCCACCGGATATCTCCTCAAGGACGCGCCGCGCGAGGAGCTGTTCACCGCGGTGCGGGCGGCAGCCGACGGCCGTACCGTGCTCTCCCCGGCGGTTGCCACACGGCTGGTCACCCATGTCCGCACCCCGGCGCCGCCGGGCGGCGAGCAGCTGTCGGCGCGCGAGCGCGAAGTGATCGAACTGGTCGCCAAAGGCACCTCGAACCGGGAGATCGCGGCCGAGCTGTTCATCAGCGAGGCGACGGTGAAGACGCATCTGACGCACATCTTCACCAAGTTGGCTGCGAAGGACCGGGCGGCGGCGGTCGCCGTCGCCTACGGCCGCGGCATACTCGGCTGAGCCTGAGGGACGTGCTCGGGTCTCACCCCCGCACCCGCAGCAGCAGTACCGACCGCGCCGGGACGGTCACTGTCGCGCCGCCCGCATGCACCGTTGCCGGGGCTTCGGCCTGCTCCTCGAGCGAAGTGTCGACCGCCAGCTCGTACGCCTCGGCCCACGGCGGCCCCGGCAGCCGGAACTCCACCGGCTGGTCCGCCGCGTGCAGGACCGTCAGGAAGCTGTCGTCGCTCACCTGCTCCCCGCGCGCGTCCCGCCCGGGGATGTCGCGACCGGAGAGATAGAGCGCGAGCGTCGACGACGGCGCGTACCAGTCGGCCTCGGTCATCTCGGCGCCCTCGGGTGTGAACCAGGCGAGGTCCCGCAGCCCGTCGGGCGCCTGCGGCCGCCCCGAGAAGAACGCCCTGCGGCGCAGCACCGGATGCGCGTGGCGCAGCGCGAGCAGCCGCCGGGTCAGCGCCAGCAGCCCGCCGCCGTCCGGCTGTCCGGGCAGTGTCCAGTCCAGCCAGCTGACCTCGTTGTCCTGGCAGTACGCGTTGTTGCTGCCGCGCTGTGTGCGCCCCATCTCGTCCCCGGCGACCAGCATCGGCACACCGGTCGACAGCAGCAGGGTGGTGAGCAGGTTGCGCAGCTGCCGCCGGCGCAGCGCGATGATCTCCGGGTCGTCCGTGTCACCCTCGGCGCCGCAGTTCCAGGACCGGTTGTCGTTCGTGCCGTCGCGGTTCCCCTCGCCGTTGGCCTCGTTGTGCTTGTGCGCGTAGCTGACCAGATCGCGCAGGGTGAAGCCGTCGTGGGCGGTGATGAAGTTGATCGAGGCGTAGGGGCGGCGGCCGCCCCAGGCGTACAGATCGCTCGAACCGGACAGCCGGTATCCGAGGTCGCGCACATCGTGCAGCGCGCCGCGCCAGAAGTCGCGGACGGCATCGCGGTAGCGGTCGTTCCACTCCGTCCACAGCGGAGGGAAGGCGCCCACCTGGTATCCGCCGTTGCCCACGTCCCACGGCTCGGCGATCAGCTTCACCCGGCGCAGCACCGGGTCCTGTGCGATGACGGCGAGAAAGGGGGACAGCATGTCGACGTCGTGCATGGAGCGGGCGAGCGCGGCGGCCAGGTCGAAGCGGAACCCGTCGACGCCCATCTCGGTCACCCAGTAGCGCAGCGAATCGGTGATCAGCCGCAGCACGTGGGGCTGGACCACATGCAGGGTGTTGCCGCACCCCGTGTAGTCGGCGTACCGCCGGGCGTCGGCCTGCAGGCGGTAGTAGCCGCGGTTGTCGATGCCGCGCAGCGACAGCATCGGCCCCAGCTCGCCCGCCTCCGCCGTGTGGTTGTAGACCACGTCGAGGATGACCTCGATCCCCGCGGCGTGCAGCGCCCGCACCATCCGCTTGAATTCGCCCACCTGCTGCCCGGCCGTGCCGGATGCCGCGTACCCCGCATGCGGGGCGAAGTAGCCGATCGAGTTGTAGCCCCAGTAGTTGACGAGCCCGCGGCGCAGCAGATGGTCCTCGTGCGCGAACTGGTGCACCGGCAGCAGCTCGACCGCCGTCACCCCGAGGCCGGTCAGATGCTCGATCGCCGCCGGATGCGCGAGCCCCGCGTAGCTGCCTCGCAGCTCCTCGGGGATCCCGGGGTGCAGTTTGGTGAAGCCGCGCACGTGCAACTCGTAGATGACCGAGTCCGCCCACGGTGTCTTGGGCCGGCGGTCGTCCATCCACTCGTCGCCGTCGGCGTCGTCGTGGACGACGACGCCCTTGGGCACGTACGGGCCCGAGTCCCGGTCGTCGCGCACGGTGTCGGCGACATGCTGCTGCGGCCAGTCACGCACATGCCCGTACACCTCGGCGGGCAGGGCACGGTAGTCGTTTCCCCCGGCGGCGTCGACCGCGCGTGCGTACGGGTCGAGGAGCAGCTTCGCCGGATTCCAGCGCGCGCCGGTCCACGGGTCCCAGCGACCGTGCACCCGGTAGCCGTACCGCTGGCCGGGCTGTACGCCGGGCACGAAGCCGTGCCAGATCTCGTGCGTCAGCTCGGTCAGCGGCACTCTGGTCTCCGCCGCCGAAGGGCCCGGCCCGTCGAAGAGGCACAGCTCGACGCCTTCCGCGCCGCCGGCCCACAGGGCGAAGTTCGTGCCGGCGACCCCGTCCGGTCCCACGCGGTAACGCGCGCCCAGAGGTGTCGGGGTGCCCGGCCACACCCGTGCCCCGACCTGGCCTGCCACCGGGCGGCGGCCGTCCTGGCCGGCCGCCGGGGCCGGCGTGCGCGGCGGGCCGCCCCGCACTCCTTCGTCCACCGTTTCCTGCTCGGCTGCGCTCGACACCTGTCGGCCTCCCGCGGCTCGTCGGGCCCCTGCCGGGAGACGCCTCCCGGCCAACCGGGGGGCCACGGAGTCCCTTCCGTGGCCCCCTGGTGCGGTCCTCCCACCATTTCTGCCCGCACGGCCCTCGTCCCAACATCGCCCCGCCCCCACGTTGCCCCGGCAGGGGGCCGGTCGTTGGGCGGTACGTGAAACATGTACTGAAGCGGGCAGGGCGCCGCGCGGCTGTCGCCCTGGCAGGGGCAGGACTGATCGCGGGGCTTGCCGCGTGCACGAACGGGACTCGCGATGTCGGGAGCAAGCCGCGGGCGTCCGAGGACACCATTCGCGTTCTGCCGGAGGACGGTGCCAAGAACGTCAGCCCCGAAACGCCGTTGCGGGTGAAGCTGGCCAGCGGCCGCCTGGAGCGGGTGAAGGTCACCCGGGTCGAGGCCGCGGGCAGCGCCGAGGTGCCTGGCAGCATCTCCGAGGACGGTCTGCGCTGGGAACCCGACGAGGGCACGAGACTCGGGCTCGCCGCCAAGTACAGCGTCGACGTGGTGGCCTTGGACGGGCGCAACCGCCGCACGGCACGCCACACCACGTTCACCACCGTGGTTCCCGAGCACCGCTTCATCGGCTACTTCAATGCGGAGAACCGCTCGACCGTCGGTACCGGGATGATCGTCTCGTTCTCCTTCAACCGCGAGATCGACCACCGCGCCTCCGTCGAGCGTGCCATCCGCATCACCTCCGATCCGCCGGTCGAGGTCGCCGCCCACTGGTTCGGCCCGCAGCGGCTCGACTTCCGCCCGCGCACCTACTGGGAGCCCGGCACCGAGGTCACCGTGGACCTGCGGCTGCGCGATGTGGAGGCCGCGCCCGGCATGTTCGGAATCCAGCAGAAGTCGATCACCTTCACCGTGGGCCGCTCCCAGGTCTCCACCGTCGACGCGGCGGCGCACACCATGAGAGTCGTACGGGACGGAGCCCTGCTGGCGACCCTGCCGGTCACGGCGGGTGCGCCCAAGACGCCGACGTACAACGGGAAGATGGTCGTCTCCGAGATGTTCGACGTGACCCGCATGAACGGCGCGACCGTGGGTTTCAAGAAGAAGAACGGCAAGGGGGAGTACGACATCAAGGACGTGCCGCACGCGGTCCGGCTGACGACGTCGGGAACCTTCCTGCACGGCAACTACTGGGCCGCACCCGAAACCTTCGGGTCGGCGAACGTCTCGCACGGCTGCGTCGGGCTGCGCGACGACAAGGGCGGCAGCGGCGAATCGCCTGCGGGCTGGTTCTTCGACCGGACGCTGATCGGCGATGTGGTGGAGGTGGTCAACTCGAAGGACAAAACGGTCGCACCCGACAACGGGCTCAGCGGCTGGAACGTCGACTGGCAGAGCTGGAAGGCGGGTTCGGCCCTCGACTGACCGCCCTTCGCCGGCCCCGGCGGTCCCCTCGGCCCGGTCCGTGCCCCCTGCTGCCCGCCGACGATCCCCCGGCAGCCGTTTCCCCGCCTGGCCCGATGGACAGTTTGGGACTGAACGGTGACATCCGCGGGGACGTCCGATGACCTGCGGTGTGATTATCTATCGCCGTGCGTGCGTGAGGCGCGCGGGGGTGCGGGCCGTGGCGGTGCCAGGCCGTGCGAGGGGAGAACAGGACTGTGAACGGGCAGCCGATATCGGGGGCATCGGCCGGGGCCGGACGCGGGCGCGGGGGCGCCCGGCTGTCCGCACTGGCGCTGGGCGCGTTGCTGGTGCTGACGGCCTGCGGGGGCGGGGGCGCCGGCAAGGGCGACGACACCGACGCGGGCGGCAAGGGCGGCGGGAACAAGGTCGAGAACGCGGCCTCCCGGGCCGTGGTGACGATCGCGCCGAAGGACGGCGCCGACGCCGTCGCCACGATGGGCGCCCTGAAGGTGACCGCGGCCGAGGGCAAGCTGACCACGGTCACGGTGCAGGACGACAAGGGCACCAGGATCGACGGCAAGATATCCGGTGACGGCGCCCGGTGGGAGCCGCTGCAGCATCTCGCCGGCTCCACCAAGTACAAGGTGCACGCCGTCGCGAAGGACGCGGAGGGCCGCGAGTCGGCCAAGGACACCACGTTCACCACGCTCGTCCCACAGAACACCTTCATCGGCCACTACACGCCCGAGGACGGTTCGACCGTCGGCGTCGGCATGCCGGTGTCCATCAACTTCACCCGCGGCATCACCGATCCCGAGGCCGTCGAGAAGGCCATCAAGGTCACCGCGGAGCCGTCCGTCCCGGTCGAGGGCCACTGGTTCGGCAACGACCGTCTCGACTTCCGCCCGGAGAAGTACTGGGCCGCGGGCACCAAGGTGACCGTGAAGCTCAACCTCGACGGGGTCGAGGGCCGGCCCGGCGTCTACGGCGAGCAGGCCAAGACCTTCTCGTTCACCATCGGCCGCTCCCAGGTCTCCACCGTGGACGCGAGCGCGCACACCATGAAGGTCGTGCGGGACGGCAAGCAGATCAAGAACATCCCGATCACCGCGGGCGCGCCGTCGACCACCACGTACAACGGGCAGATGGTCATCAGCGAGAAGTACAAGGTGACGCGGATGAACGGCGCCACCGTCGGCTTCGGTGGCGAGTACGACATCAAGGACGTGCCGAACGCGATGCGGCTGTCCACCTCGGGCACCTTCATCCACGGCAACTACTGGGCGTCCGCGGGCACGTTCGGCTCGGCGAACGTCAGCCATGGCTGTGTCGGTCTGCGCGACGTGCGCGGCGGGTACGACAAGAACACCCCGGCGGCCTGGATGTTCGAGAACTCGATCATCGGTGACGTGGTGATCGTGAAGAACTCCAAGGACAAGCAGATCGCCCCGGGGAACGGGCTGAACGGCTGGAACATGTCCTGGGCCGAGTGGACGAAGTAGGACGCCTGCGTACGGGCCCGGTGCTGTGAGCAACAGCACCGGGCCCGCTGCGGTTAACGACAGCTAACCTCGGTCCATGACCGTTTCCCTGGAAGTCTCCGAAGGCGTCGGCACCATCCGCCTGGACCGGCCGCCGATGAATGCCCTGGACATCGCCGTGCAGGACCGCCTGCGCGAGCTCGCCGAAGAGGCCGGCCGCCGCGACGACGTGCGTGCCGTGATTCTCTACGGCGGCGAGAAGGTGTTCGCCGCGGGCGCGGACATCAAGGAGATGCAGGCCATGGATCACGCCGCGATGGTCGTGCGCTCCCGGGCACTGCAGGAGTCCTTCACCGCTGTCGCCCGCATCCCCAAGCCCGTCGTCGCGGCCGTCACCGGCTACGCGCTCGGCGGCGGCTGCGAACTCGCCCTCTGCGCCGACTACCGCATCGCGGCCGACAACGCCAAGCTCGGCCAGCCCGAGATCCTGCTCGGTCTGATCCCGGGAGCCGGTGGCACCCAGCGCCTGTCGCGGCTCATCGGTCCGTCCCGCGCGAAGGACCTGATCTTCACCGGCCGGATGGTGAAGGCGGAGGAGGCCCTCACCCTGGGCCTGGTGGACCGGATCGTTCCCGCGGCCGAGGTCTACGAGCAGGCCCGTGCATGGGCCGCAGCGCTCGCCAAGGGTCCCGCGCTGGCGCTGCGCGCCGCGAAGGAGTCGGTGGACGCGGGTCTGGAGACGGACATCGAGACCGGCCTCGCGGTCGAACGGAACTGGTTCGCGGGCCTGTTCGCCACCGAGGACCGCGAGCGCGGGATGCGCAGCTTCGTGGAGGAGGGACCGGGCAAGGCCAAGTTCCTCTGAGGGAAGGGCGGTTGACGCGGCGTCGGCTCCTTCGGGCGTCGCGTCAATCGCACGGTGCGCTTATCCCTGTCTTAAGGCAACCTTAAGCAGTTTCGCTCCCCGAGTGCTGCGCGGTCATCCGTACGTGTGGCGTCGGTGCAGCTCAGGCGGGGTATGAATGACCGCATGAAGCCAGAGGCATATGCCGGACGCCCCTCTCGGAATGCTTCATTCCGGGGGCCCTATTCCCGGGGAACCGCCACGGGGGCGGCCCTTTGCGGCCATGATGGAGACATGGCGGGCCTGGAGGGTGTGGGACAACCGCGGCAGCGCGCCGGCGCGACCGCCGCACGGTGGGTCCCGGTCGTTGACGACGAACAGGCGCTCAAGGCGCTGGAGTTGTACGGCAATCCGACGGAGGACGAGGTCCGGCTGCCCTCCCGCCCCGAATCCGCAGGAACCGCGCGCAGGCTCACTCAGGGCGTGGTGCTGCGCCAGTGGGCTCTCCCGGCCCAGACCTGCGAACACGCGGTGCTGCTCGTCTCGGAATTAGTGGGCAACGCGGTGCGGCACACGGGCGCGCGGGTCTTCGGTCTGCGCATGCTGCGCCGGCGGGGGTGGATCCGTGTCGAGGTGCGCGATCCGTCCCGCGGACTGCCCTGTCTGATGCCGGTGCAGGAGATGGACACCAGCGGCCGAGGGCTGTTCCTCGTCGACACCCTGTCCGACCGCTGGGGCGTCGACCTGCTGCCCCGCGGAAAGACCACCTGGTTCGAGATGCGCGTCGCCGACCGCTGACCCCGCCGCCGTGATCAGGACGCACAGAAGCCCCCATGCGCCTTGGTGCAGCGCCCTGGGGGCTTCTGTGTGGAGCGCCGTGGATTGGGGGGGGTGTATCCACGGCCGCTTACGGCGACCTGGCCCGGGTCAATGGGGGTCGTGTCTCCGACTATGGCAGACGGGCACCTCATCGCCAAACCGTCGTACCTCACCACTCTGGTGCAATACGGTCATTTCGTCGATGAATCTCAGGTGAGATGGGCCACTGGCCTGGTAAATGCTGCGTAAATATCACTCCTGGAGAGTGATTCATCGACGTACCGCGAGAGCTGTCGACTGTCCGTGCGCGACCCGTGGGTCCGAAGAATTGGGTCAATCATTACCTTTGACCACTTTCGCGCCTACTGTGCTTTCCCGTGACCCCGATCGACCTGATGCATCCGACGACATCCCGCACCAAGACCACCGTGCTGCTCGTCGGCGTACTCCTCGCCGTCCTCGCAGTCCTCGCCGGCTGCGGCTCGGGCGGCGAGCGGACCGGGGAGCGCGCCACCGGGGCGGCCGTCCCGTCCGCCGAGTCCGAGAAGGCCGCACTCCCCGCCGGACTCCCTGGCATGCCGCCCGTCCAGGACCCCAAGGACGTCTACGCGGCCGACCGGCCCGGCATGCTCTCGCCGGTCGTCAAGGACTTTCCGTCCCGGGTGTACGTCCCCAACACCAACTCCAACACCGTCTCGGTCATCGACCCCGGGACGTACAAGGTCATCGACACCATCCCGGTCGGTGTGCAGCCACAGCACGTCGTCCCCTCCTGGGACCTGAAGACGCTGTGGGTCAACAACAACCGGGGCCACACGCTCACCCCCATCGACCCGGCGACGGGCGAGGCGGGCGAGGCCGTCGATGTGCACGACCCGTACAACCTCTACTTCACCCCCAACGGCAAGTACGCCGTCGTGATGGCATCCCTCGACCGCGAGCTCGTCTTCCGCGACCCGCATACCATGGAGACCAAGCACACGGTTCCGGTCTCCTGCTACGGCGTGAACCACGCCGACTTCTCCGCCGACGGCAGGTACTTCATCGTCTCGTGCGAGTTCTCGGCCGAACTGCTCAAGGTCGACACGGAGAAGATGAAGGTCGTCGCCCAGCAGCGGCTGCCGTTCGAGGGCGCCATGCCGCAGGACGTGAAGCTCTCCCCGGACGGCAGGACGTTCTACATCGCCGACATGATGGCGCACGGCGTGTGGGTGCTCGACGGAGAGAAGTTCACCGAGCCGAAGCTGCTGCCCACCGGCAAGGGCGCCCACGGTCTCTACATCAGCCGTGACTCCAAGGAGATGTACATCCCCAACCGCGGCGAGGGCACCATCTCCGTCTTCGGCTTCGCACAGAACAAGCTGACCAAGAAGTGGCGGCTTCCGGACGGCGGCAGCCCCGACATGGGCGGCGTTTCCGCCGACGGCAAGGTGCTGTGGCTGTCCGGGCGTTACGACTCCGAGGTGTACGCGATCGACACGAAGACAGGGAAGCAGCTGGCCCGTATCCCGGTCGGAAGCGGCCCGCACGGGCTTGCCGTCTACCCGCAGCCCGGCCGCTACTCCCTCGGCCACACAGGTGTCTTCCGCTGAGGTGACGCACAACTCGCCCACGGGCGGGTGCCGCTGCGGCATCCGCCGCGAGCGCTGGCGCTGCTGAGCGGCGCCGAACCGGCCGGGCGCGTCCCCGGGCGCGCCCGGTCAGCGCTTCGCGAGGACCGCCTCCGACCCGACCGGCCGGTATCCGGCGGTCTGGAACGCCCGCACACTGCGGGCGTTGCCCGGGGACTGCTGGGACCACACGACCGGGCCGGGCACCAGGTGGCGGGCCGCCCGCGCGAGGACCGGGCCGAGGCCCTTGCCGCGCGCCTCCTCGTCCACCTCGATCGAGGTCTCCCACCGCCCTG
The DNA here is from genome assembly GCF_056436245.1 of Streptomyces sp. NPDC043812. Classification (NCBI taxonomy): domain Bacteria; kingdom Bacillati; phylum Actinomycetota; class Actinomycetes; order Kitasatosporales; family Streptomycetaceae; genus Streptomyces; species Streptomyces sp. NPDC043812. Next base: position 98,693 of record NZ_JBWKCY010000012.1, on the reverse strand, counting down.
CGATCCCTCGGCCGAGGACCAGCACGCCGCCCTCGGCGGCCCACACCCGTACGTCGTCGCGGCGCTTCATCGCGCTGACCACCCGCGGGTGGGCGCGGTCCTCGATCTCACGCAGCGCGAGGTCCGGCTCCCCGGGCAGCGCACTCGCGACCGTCAACAGGTCGATGGTGTCCATGGAGCGGCCCGTGCGGGCCATCAGGGCGCAGAGGAAGCCCGGGTTCATCGGGGCTGCCAGCCGGTCGGACGAGGCCGCCGCCAGCTCCTGCCGCACCCACTGCGGATCCTCGTCCGTGAAGACGACCGAGTGCGCGGTGAACGCCACCACTCCCGCATCGCGCGGATCCGCCTGGGGCACCACCGTCACCTCCCCGTCCGGAGGCGGGAAACAGCCTCCGGCCGCCGCGTCCAGAATCTCCGCCAGTACCTTGCTCATCGCACGCCTCCCCATGCCCCCGTATCCGGGCTCCCGTCCATGATCGGCCAATGGGGCCGATAATCTGACCCTCGTCAGTAATGCACCAGGAAAGGGTGACCGGTGGCGGACATCGAGGAAGCGCGCAAGGCGTTCGATCGCTACGACGCGGACGGCGACGGCTTCATCACTGCGGCCGAGTACAAGACGGCCATGGCTCAGATGGGTGACTGGAACGTCACCGAGGCGGTGGCCGAGGCCGTGATCGCCGCGCAGGACGCCGACAAGGACAAGCTCCTGTCGTTCGACGAGTTCTGGGCGCACCTGAACAAGGCCTGACGCAGCGGGACATGCGCGTGGCCCCCGGCGAGAACGCCGGGGGCCACGCGCATGCCCGGATCACGTACCGCCTGTCCACTCCTTCTCGAGGGACTCCGGTGAGGGCGGCTTCCGATAGGCGTCACGAGGCGTCGGCGAAGTTGCTCCGGGAGACCTGCCTCCGCGAGGCAGCCCAGTTTCTCGGCCATGACCCGGGTCGCGGAGTGAAGGATGACCATCAAGGCGCGACTCTGCTCGCTCGCCGACAGTCCGGTCAGGACGTTGTCGCGCGTCAGGTAGAGGGCTCCGGCGATCACGGGAGGACCGTTCTTCTTCAGTCCCGCGGTGCACCGGAAGGAGATGCCCGCACCGTCCGGATAGCCCGTGGAGATCAACCCCGTCCGGTAGTAGGTGTGATCCGGGTCGATCTTGTCCGGCCAGCCGAAGCCGGCGTCAAGATGGGTGAACTCGATGTGGAAAAGTCTCTCTTCGCCTTCCCTCACGTCGCACACGACGCTTCGCGAGGTGCTGACCTCAACGTGATCGCGCAGCCGGAGCACGGCCCTGTCCCAGGATTCGGGAAGCTCTTGGTATGTGCCTGAGCTGATTTGCTTCAAGGCGTTCCTGGCATCGCGCGAGAGCGACGAGTCACACAGCTTATCGGCGGGTATGCCGTCCGCCTTTTCCTTGTCGGCCGAGCACGAAGCGACGGCCAGTACCGTGCACAGCACAACAGCGAGCCATGGCATGCGGCGGCGGGAGATGCGCGTGCTTCGCGTGGCCCGACCGTCCTCAACCTGTGTACGGCTTCTGGCCACGACGGGCGTTCTCCTCTGCCCCGTGTCGTAGTTGTTCTTGAGGTCGTCGGACAGATTTCCGATGGCATCGGGTTCACTGCTGTGCCCCTCGAGATATGTGGCCGCCGTCGCGCCCAGGGCCTCCTCGCCGCGGATGTAGAACTCGCGCGAGTCGACGGGAGCAGGAGGTTCGGGTCCGCCGAACACGGCGTCGTTGTGGAACACCTTCGCGAATTCGGTACCGGCGCCCACGGCGATGGGGACGAGCATTCCCCAGGGGCCTGCCTTGCCGACCACGGAGACGATTCCGGCGCTCAGCGCCGGCGCGGCTCCGCTGTAGCCCACCCGCGTCTCCGCCAAATCCGTCTCGATGTCATCGAGCGCCTTCTTCGCCGCCCGGAAGTCCTCCAGCCCCTGCTGCAGCACAGCGTGCACCCGGCGGGACTCGTCCGCGGCAGCTTGCAATTGCCCTTGAGGGTCCCGGACACCTGCCCGGTCTCGCGCACCACCTCGTCGTCGGCCTTGAGGAACTGGCCGAGCACGACCTCCGCCTTGCCCGCGCGTTCCTTGAGGACGGACGCGGTGACCTTCAGTTTCGGCCCCGGTGCCGCAGGGCCGTACGGGCCGTCGACGTGATCGAGCGACATGCTCGCGAACGCCGACCTCCCCTGGGCCCCGGCCGCCTGTCCCGCTTCCCCCGCTAATGCCACGTGGCTTTCCTCCGTTCGCCCGGCGACGAACTCGCCGATGCGTGCCGAGAAGCTAGTGGCCGAAGAAAGACGGAAGGTGTCGTACCAGGGGCTGCACGATGGACGCGCAGACCCCGGAGGACTCGCTCAGCACTCGATGATGTTCACCGCGAGACCGCCCCGCGCCGTCTCCTTGTACTTCACGGACATGTCCGCGCCCGTGTCCTTCATCGTCTTGATGACCTTGTCGAGCGACACCTTGTGGCTTCCGTCGCCGCGCATCGCCATCTTCGCGGCGGTGACCGCCTTGACCGCCGCCATGCCGTTGCGCTCGATGCACGGGATCTGCACGAGGCCGCCGACCGGGTCGCAGGTCAGGCCCAGGTTGTGCTCCATGCCGATCTCCGCGGCGTTCTCGACCTGCTCGGGGGACCCGCCCAGCACCTCGGCCAGTGCGCCCGCAGCCATCGAGCAGGCGGAGCCGACCTCGCCCTGGCAGCCGACCTCGGCGCCGGAGATCGAGGCGTTCTCCTTGAAGAGCATGCCGATCGCGCTCGCGGCGAGCAGGAAGCGGACCACGCCTTCCTCGTCGGCGCCGGGCACGAAGTTCATGTAGTAGTGCAGGACGGCCGGGATGATGCCGGCGGCGCCGTTCGTCGGGGCGGTGACGACGCGGCCACCCGCCGCGTTCTCCTCGTTCACGGCCATCGCGTAGAGCGTGATCCACTCCATCGCGAGCGCCTGCGGGTCCCCCTCGGAGCGCAGCTTGCGGGCCGTGGTCGCCGCACGGCGGCGCACCTTCAGGCCGCCCGGCAGAATGCCCTCGCGCGACATGCCGCGCGAGACACAGGCCTGCATGGCCCGCCAAATCTCCAGCAGCCCCTCGCGGATCTCGTCCTCGGTGCGCCAGGCCTTCTCGTTCTCCAGCATCAGCGCGGAGATCGACAGGCCGGTCTCCTTGGTCAGGCGCAGCAGCTCGTCACCGGTGCGGAAGGGGTGCTTCAGCACGGTGTCGTCGAGCACGATCCGGTCCTCGCCCACCGCGTCCTCGTCGACGACGAAGCCGCCGCCCACCGAGTAGTACGTCTTCTCCAGGACGAGCGTGCCCTCCGCGTCGTAGGCGAAGACCGTCATGCCGTTGGCGTGGTAGGGCAGGGCCTTGCGGCGGTGCAGGATCAGGTCCTCGTCGAAGTCGAAGCCGATCTCGTGCATGCCGAGCAGACTGATGCGCTTGTCCGTCCTGATCCGCTCGACCTGCTCGTCGGCGCTCTCCACGTCGACCGTCCGCGGGGAGTTGCCCTCCAGGCCCAGCAGGACCGCCTTGGGGGTGCCGTGACCGTGACCGGTCGCGCCCAGTGAGCCGTACAGCTCGGCGCGTATCGAGGCGGTGTGGGCCAGCAGGCCCTCGTTCTTCAGCCGCCTGGCGAACATCCGGGCCGCACGCATCGGGCCCACCGTGTGGGAGCTGGACGGGCCGATGCCGATCGAGAACAGGTCGAAGACCGAAATGGCCACGGGGAACTCCTTGTGGGGGTGGTAGACGCCGTTGTCTGCCGGGTGGTGCAGAGGCATTGCGTGTGTACGTGGTGCGGGGCACCGCACTCACTGTCCAGTGTGCGCGGTGCCCCGTTTTTTTTGTGCTCAGGTCTGGTTACAGACCAGGGTAAAGCGGGTGCTTCTCGGCGAGGGCCGTCACCCGGGCGCGCAGGCCCTCGGCGTCGTAGGACGGCTTCAGTGCCTCGGCGATGATGTCCGCGACCTCGCGGAAGTCCTCGTCCTGGAAACCGCGGGTGGCAAGCGCCGGCGTGCCGATCCGCAGACCCGAGGTGACCATCGGCGGCCGCGGGTCGTTCGGGATGGCGTTGCGGTTGACCGTGATGCCCACCTCGTGGAGGCGGTCCTCGGCCTGCTGGCCGTCCAGCTCGCTGTTGCGCAGGTCCACCAGGACCAGGTGCACGTCCGTGCCGCCGGACAGCACGGAGACACCGTGCTCGGTGACGTCCGGCTGGACGAGCCGCTCGGCGAGGATGCGGGCGCCGTCCAGCGTGCGCTGCTGTCGCTCCTTGAAGTCCTCGGAGGCGGCGACCTTGAAGGAGACCGCCTTCGCCGCGATGACGTGCTCCAGCGGACCGCCCTGCTGGCCGGGGAAGACCGCGGAGTTGATCTTCTTGGCGAGCTCGGCCGTGGAGAGGATCACACCGCCGCGCGGACCGCCGAGGGTCTTGTGCGTGGTGGTGGTCACGACGTGGGCGTGCGGCACCGGGTTGGGGTGCAGACCCGCGGCGACCAGGCCCGCGAAGTGGGCCATGTCGACCATCAGGTACGCGCCGACCTCGTCGGCGATCCGGCGGAAGGCCGCGAAGTCCAGCTGGCGCGGGTACGCGGACCAGCCGGCCACGATCAGCTTCGGCTTGGACTCCTTGGCGAGCTTCTCGACCTCGGCCATGTCCACGCGGCCGGTCTCGTCGACGTGGTACGCGACCACGTTGTAGAGCTTGCCCGAGAAGTTGATCTTCATGCCGTGGGTCAGGTGACCGCCGTGGGCCAGGTTCAGGCCCATGATCGTGTCGCCCGGCTTCAGCAGTGCGAACATCGCGGCGGCGTTGGCCTGCGCGCCGGAGTGCGGCTGCACATTGGCGTGCTCGGCGCCGAAGAGCTCCTTGATGCGGTCGATCGCGATCTGCTCGATCACGTCGACGTGCTCGCAGCCGCCGTAGTAACGGCGGCCCGGGTAACCCTCGGCGTACTTGTTGGTGAGGACGGAGCCCTGCGCCTCCATGACCGCGACCGGAGCGAAGTTCTCCGAGGCGATCATCTCGAGGGTGGACTGCTGACGGTGGAGCTCGGCGTCGACGGCGGCGGCGACGTCCGGGTCCAGCTCGTGGAGAGGGGTGTTCAGAAGCGACATCGGGAAGATCCTTAGTTGCCGGAGAACTCGGTGTACTCGTCGGCGGAGAGCAGGTCCTTCGGCTCCTCGCCCACGCGCACCTTGAAGAGCCACCCGCCCTCGAACGGGGCGGAGTTCACCAGCGACGGGTCGTCGACGACGTTCTGGTTCGCCTCGACGACCTCACCGGTGACCGGCGAGTAGAGGTCGCTGACGGACTTGGTCGACTCCAGCTCGCCGCAGGTCTCGCCTGCGGTCACGGTGTCGCCGACCTCCGGGAGCTGGGCGTAGACGACATCGCCGAGCGCGTTGGCCGCGAACTCCGTGATGCCGACCGTCGACACGCCGTCCTCGGCGGCCGACAGCCACTCGTGCTCCTTGCTGTAGCGCAGCTGCTGGGGGTTGCTCATGACCTGAATTCTCCTGTACGCGGGGGAGTGCTGGTGAACGTGAAGAGGGTGCGGACGATCACTTCTGGCGCTTGTAGAACGGCAGCGCCACGACCTCGTACGGTTCATGGGTACCGCGGATGTCGACCCCGACGCCCGGCGTGCCGGGCTCCGCGTGGGCCGCGTCGACGTAGGCCATGGCGACGGGCTTGCCGAGGGTGGGGCTCGGGGCACCCGAGGTGACCTCGCCGATGACCTCCCCACCGGCGACCACGGACATGCCGGCACGCGGGACACGACGGCCCTCGGCGATCAGACCGACGAGCTTGCGCGGCGGCGCGGTCTCGGCGCGCTCGGCCGCCGCCTGCAGCGCCAGACGGCCGACGAAGTCGCCGTCCTTCTCGAACTTCACGACCCGGCCCAGGCCCGCGTCGAACGGCGTCAGGGCGGTGGTCAGCTCGTGCCCGTACAGCGGCATGCCCGCCTCCAGGCGCAGCGTGTCCCGGCAGGACAGACCGCACGGGATCAGCCCGACGCCCTGGCCCGCCTCGGTCAGCGCCTGCCACAGCTTCTCCGCGTACTGCGGCTCGACGAACAGCTCGAAGCCGTCCTCGCCGGTGTAGCCCGTGCGGGCGATCAGCGCGGGGACACCTGCGACGGTGCCGGGCAGGCCCGCGTAGTACTTCAGGCCGTCCAGATCGGCGTCCGTGAGGGACTTCAGGATGCCGGGGGACTCGGGGCCCTGGACCGCGATCAGCGAGTAGGCGTCACGGTCGTCGCGGACCTCGGCGTCGAAACCGGCCGCCCGCTCGGTCAGGGCGTCCAGCACGATCTGGGCGTTGCCGGCGTTGGCGACGACCATGTACTCGCTCTCGCCCAGGCGGTAGACGATCAGGTCGTCGACGATGCCGCCGTCCTCGCGGCAGATCATCGTGTAGCGGGCACGGCCCCGGCCGACGGTGCCGATGTTGCCCACCAGCGCGTAGTTCAGCAGGTCCACGGCCTGCGGGCCCGTGACGGTGATCTCGCCCATGTGGGAGAGGTCGAAGAGCCCGGCCTTCGTGCGGACGGCGTTGTGCTCGTCGCGCTCACTGGCGTACCGCAGCGGCATGTCCCAGCCGGCGAAATCGGTCATGGTCGCGCCCAGGGAACGATGCAGTGCATCGAGGGCGGTCAGACGAGGGGCATTGCTCATAGGTATGGCTCCCAGGGCATGGCTGCGAGGACAATCCTCCCCATCTGTCATCGGAACCTGAGAGGTTCGCCCCGACCCCGCGTACGGATGGTCGTGGCTTGCACCTTGGGTGGAGCCGCTCGAGCACGACTCGCTTTTCAGATCTGCCTCATCGCACGCGGTACGGGGCCTGAGAGATTCAAGGGAGGATCTTGCTCCTTCGGCGCCCCGCCACACCAGGTGGCCGGGACTCTCCCGCGCGGATTCAAGCGGCCGGTATGCAGTTGGCGCGCACATCATTGCATGCATCGGGGAAGAGTGGGGGTGCGACCTCGAACCGTCCCTCTCCGGACAGCGCCGCCGCGCCGGTGGCAAAGTCGGTGGTCTCGTATTACCAATTCTTTACACTTCATGGGCAAGGCTGGGATGACCCGATCTGGGGAGGGTGATGACGTTGCAGCGGTCCGGTGCATACGCCGCCACGGCCGTGGGGGTGCCCGTCGACCAGGGCGTTCCCGTCCGGGGCACGCTCGGGACGCCCGCGCCCGTCCTGCGCGACCTGCGCGACCGGGCGGGGCGCAGCCCGCGCAGCCTCGTGTTCGCGGCGGGGGACGTGGTGGTGGTCTCCGGCCTGCCCGGGAGCGGCAAGAGCACGTTGATACAGCGCGCGGTGCCCGGCGGAGGAATCGATTCCCAGAACACCCGCGACCGGTGGGACGCACGCATGCCCCGCCTCCTGCCGTACGCCGTCTACCGCCCGCTCGTACGGATCGCGCACTACGCGGGCCTGCGGCGCGCACTGCGTTCGGGCGAGAGCGTCGTCGTCCACGACTGCGGCACCCAGACCTGGGTGCGGCGCTGGCTGGCCCGCGAGGCGCGGCGGCGCGGCAGGGCACTGCACCTGGTGCTGCTCGACGTCACTCCCCGCGTGGCGCGCCAGGGACAGCGTGAGCGGGGCCGCGGCGTGTCGGGGTACGCGTTCGCCCGTCACCGCCGGGCGGTGGGCCGCCTGCTCACCGACGCGGAGGAGGGCCGCCTGCCGACGGGCTGCGCCTCTGCGGTCCTCCTGGACCGCGCGTCGGCGGGGGCGCTGACGCTGCTGGGCTTCGACGCGGCGTAGGCCGGAAGGCTGAATTGTCAGCCCCGGCGCTCGATGTGCGGGGATCGCCGCCGGCGCTCCCGATTCGGGACAGGGCGGGGTGGCGGACCGTCCGCGCATCGGACCCACCCGCCCGCCCGTCCTCCCCGCCATTAAGGTCGTACGCGGCACACGCACGGCCGGGCGCGCCCCGGGGGAGAAGGACGAGCGCATGGACACTCCGTACAACGGCACCGGCCCCGGTGTCACCGGCACCGGCTGGCCCGGCAATGAACTCGAGGAGACCCTGACCGCCTCCCTCGGCAACCCCTCCGCCGGCGCCCGGCTCGTCGAGGTGCTCGGCCGCAGCAGCGTCTGGGTGCCGCTGCCCAACGGCGGCGGGCCCGACAGCCCGAATCTCGATCTGCCCACGATGGAGATCGACGGCGCTCCCTACGTCCCCGTCTTCAGCTCCGAGCAGCAGTTCCTCGCCATCGTCGGCGCGCACATGCCCTTCACCGTCGCGCCCGCCCGGGAGTTCGCCCGCGGACTGCCTCCGCAACTGGGCATCGCAGTGAACCCGGGCGGTGCCATCGGCGCCCCGCTGCCTCCACCCGCCGTGGCCGAATTGTGCCGGGTGGGGCGCACCCCGCTCGACGGCCCCGCCTCCGGTGGCCGGGTCCGGCTCTTCGAGCCGGACTGGCAGGAGGAGCCCGTCGACTTCCTCGCCGCGGCGGCCGGGGAGTTCGAGGCCGTCGGCGTCGTGCTCACCGCGCGACGGGCGCTGGCCTCTGTCGAAGGGGACGCGCCGGCTCTGTTCATCGGTGTGCAGCTGTCCTCGTGGGAGGGCGCCGACCGTAACGCGCCGATGGACGCGCTCGGTCGCGCGCTCGGCCGGGTCCAGGTCCCCTGGCAGGTGAATCTCGTCCTGCTGGATGTTGCGCAGGACCCCGTGGGCGACTGGATGCTGGAGCGGGTCCGGCCCTTCTACGAACGACATCCCGCGTAGAAGTCACGTCTGTGTCAGGACTCCCGCATAAGCTGGTTTGATGGCCTGACCGCAGGTCCTGCCGTGCGGCGGATCGTGGATCGGTGGATCGAAGAAGGGGCGGAATCCAGGTGAGTGCGTCAGGCACCGCGGCGACCGGACAGGTCGAGCACATGCTGCGCCAGGTGACTCCCGGACGCTACGACGCGTACGAGGCACTGCTGCACGCCCTGGCCGACCCCGCCGGCGGCCGCATCTGGATGCTGCTGTGGCACGGGCAGCCCGGCTCACCCGATGCCCAGTACGGCAACATGGAGATCGACGGCATCGGCTACGCCCCCTGCGTGACCTCCGCCCAGGAGCTCGCGGTCTCCGGCTGGAGCCGCGCGCACGAGATCGTCAGCGGCCGTGACGTCGCCCGCTCCCTCTACCCCGAGCGCTTCGGGATCTGGCTCAATCCGCATGCCCCGGGCGGCGGGGTCGGCATTCCCTGGCTGGATCTGCGCCGTATCGCCACCGGCCTCGACCGCATGCCTGCGGGTCCGCTGCGGCTGTCCGACCCGGCCATCGAGATCCCCCAGTTCTACGGTCTGCTCACGCAGAACGCGCATCGCACCCCTTCCGTGCGCGCGCTGCGCCGCGCGTGGGTGCAGCCCGCGGTGGGCCCCGCGTATCTCGCCATCGGGCTCGATCTGTACGACACGGGGCCGCAGTCGGTCGATGCGGTGCGGGCGATGATGCAGCAGACGATCGGTTCCGTCCCCGACGGTCTGCCGGTCTCCACGGTCGCGCTGTCCGACGAGTACGACCCGGTGGCGATGTGGATGCGGGCGAGCGCCCGTCCGTTCTACGACCGTGAGGCGCACGGCGGAGCCCCCGTGGCCGGTGGATACGGCTACCCCCAGCCCTACAGCCGCTGATCCGCGGCTCCGCCCACCAGTTGGGACGGCACTCGAACAGGCGTTACTGAACCCGGACTCATGACAAGGGTGTTAACCGGTCGGGCATGGATGTCCCAGATCTGACCGGTTTGTTGAGTGTCCGGGTCTCAGCTAGGTATCACCGCTATCCGGACTGTTCTCCGGGGTGTATCTGATCTGTAGTGTTCGGCCGGTCAAGACCTCTCCACATGGTGAACCAGGGGTGGACCCATGCGAATATTCAAGTCCCGAGCCACTCGGGCGATCACGGCGGCCGTGGCTGTCGGTCTGATCGCGACGGGCTGCTCCAGCGAGCGGGGCAAGGACGGTGACAAGGGCGGGGCCGAGGACACCTTCGTGTTCGCAGGCGCCGGTGACCCCGGTTCTCTGGACCCTGCACTCGCGAGCGACGGCGAGACCTTCCGGGTCACCCGGCAGGCCTTCGAGGCACTGCTCGAGCACGAGCCAGGCGGCAGCAAGCTCGTCGGCGGTCTCGCCGAGAAGTGGTCGAGCAACCCGGCCGGCACCGTGTGGACGTTCAACCTCCGCAAGAACGTGAAGTTCCACGACGGCGAGGCGTTCAACGCCGAGGCCGTCTGTGCGAACTACAACCACTGGTTCAACTGGAAGGGCACGTACCAGTCCAGCGCGGTCTCCTACTACTGGCAGACCATCATGGGCGGGTTCGCGAAGAACGAGGACAAGGAAGCGCCGAAGGCGAACTTCAAGTCCTGCACCGCCAAGGACGACAGCACCGCTGTCATCGAGGTCAACGAGCCCTCGGCGAACCTCCCCGGCGGCTTCTCCCTCCAGGCCCTCGCGATCCACTCGCCGAAGGCGCTCAAGGAGTACGAGAAGCAGGACGCGACCGCCAAGGGCGACGCGATCACGTACCCCAAGTACAGCCAGGAGGCCGGCACGGTCGCCGGTACCGGCCCGTACAAGATCGTCAAGTGGAACAAGGGCAACAAGGAAGTCTCCCTCGAGCGCTTCGACGACTACTGGGGTGACAAGGCCAAGGTCAAGAACCTGGTCTTCCGCACCATCGACACCGAGGAAGGCCGCCGTCAGGCCCTGCAGGCCGGCGACATCGACGGCTACGACCTCGTCGCCCCGGCCGATGTGAAGACCCTGGAGGGTGAGGGCTACGAGGTCCCGACCCGTGACGTCTTCAACATCTTCTACGTCGGTATGACGCAGTCGAAGAACCCCGCCCTGAAGAAGGCCGAGGTCCGCCAGGCGATCACGCACGCCATCGACCGCGAGAACATCGTCAAGACCCAGCTGCCCGAGGGTGGCAAGGCCGCGACCCAGTTCATGCCCGACACGGTCGCCGGCTTCTCGGACAAGGTGAAGAGCTACCCGTTCGACACCAACAAGGCCAAGGAGCTCCTCAAGAAGGCCGGGGAGGAGAAGCTCAAGATCGAGTTCTGCTACCCGACCGAGGTCACCCGCCCGTACATGCCTGCCCCGCAGGACATGTTCGAGCTCATGAAGGCGGACCTGGAGAAGGCCGGCATCACGGTCGTCCCGAAGGCCATGAAGTGGGCGCCGGACTACCTGGACGCCACCGAGGCGGGCTCCTGCGCCCTGCACATGCTCGGCTGGACCGGTGACTTCAACGACGGCTACAACTTCATCGGCACCTGGTTCGCCGGGCCCGACAAGCAGTGGGGCTTCAACGACAAGAAGGTCTTCGACGCGGTCAACGCGGCCTCGGAGGTGACCGACCCCGCGGGTCGCACGGACGCCTACAAGAAGGCCAACGAGGCGATCATGGAGTACGTCCCGGGTATCCCGATCTCGTCCTCCCCGCCGGCGATCGCGTTCGGCAAGAACGTCAACCCGCCGAAGGTCTCCCCGCTGACGCAGGAGAACTTCGCCGAGGTCTCCTTCAAGTAATCGCACACCAGCGGGTCCGCCCGGCCACAGAAACTCGGTGGCCGGGCGGACCCGCATCGACGCACGTGAGAAAGGGGCATGCGGGGTGCTGCGACTTGTCGTAAGAAGACTGCTACAGCTCATTCCCACCCTGCTCGGCCTGTCGGTTCTGCTGTTCCTGTGGCTGAACCGGCTGCCCGGCGGACCCGCCTCAGCGATCCTGGGCGAGCGGGCGACCGAAGCCGAAGTAGCGAGAATCAACAGAGCGTTGGGGCTCGACGAGCCCGTCTACGTCCAGTACTGGCGCTTCCTCAAGCGCATCATCGAGCTCGATCTCGGCACTTCCACCCAGACCGGCCAGCCGGTGTGGGAAGAATTCACCCTGCGCTTCCCGGCCACCGTGGAGCTCAGCATCGCGGCGATCCTCATCGCCGTCGTGGTCGGCATCCCGCTCGGCTACCTGGCCGCCAAGCGCCGCGGCGGCTGGCTCGATGTCGCCGCTGTCTCCGGGTCGCTGATCGGCATCTGCATTCCGGTCTTCTTCCTCGCGCTGCTGCTCAAGGGCATCTTCGCGGTGGAGCTGGGCATCTTCCCGAGCTACGGGCGGCTGTCCACCGGCCTCAACGCCACGGACATCACCGGATTCGCCATTCTCGACGGCGTGTTGACCGGTGAGTTCGACGCCAGCTGGGACGCGATCATGCACCTGGTGCTGCCCGCCGTCGCACTGTCCTCCATCCCGCTCGCCGTGATCGTGCGCATGACCCGCGCCAGTGTCCTGGAGGTGCTCGGCGAGGACTACATCCGCACCGCCGAGTCCAAGGGCCTGGACAAGCGTGTCGTCCGTGGCCGGCACGTCCTGCGCAACGCGATGCTGCCGGTCGTCACCGCCGTCGGTCTGCTGACCGGAAGCCTGCTGTCGGGCGCGGTGCTCACCGAATCGGTGTTCTCCTTCGGCGGCATCGGCAACTTCATCCGCACCTCGATCGACGCCCGTGACTACCCGGTGCTCGTCGGCTTCATCCTCTTCATCGCGATGGTGTACGTCCTCATCAACCTGCTGGTCGACCTCGCGTACAGCATCATCGACCCGAGAGTGCGGGTGCACTGACGTGACGACCTTGACCAAGAAAGCAGACAAGATCGACCGGCTCGCCGAGCTGATGCAGGTGAACGAGGTGACCTCGGGCGCCAGCCTGTGGCGCGAGGCGCTGCGGCGACTGCGGTCGAGCAAGATGGCCGTCATCGGCGCGTTCATCATCGCGGCGTTCGTCGTGCTCGCGATCATCGGGCCGTGGATCGCCCCGTACACCCCCACTGCCCAGACCTGGCGCGGCGAAGTCTTCGCCAACCAGGGCAAGTTCGTCGGCATGCGCGGCGAGAACTGGTTCGGCCTCGACCACCTCGGCCGTGACATGTTCTCCCGCATGCTCGTCGGAGCCCGGCAGACCCTGCTCGTCGGCATCGTCTCGATGCTCATCGGGCTGATCATCGGTGCCGTCGTCGGCGTACTGTCCGGCGCCGCCGCCACGCTCGGCGGTCAGATGGGCCAGCGGGTCGACACCGTGATCATGCGGTTCACCGACATCATGCTGTCGCTGCCGTCGCTGCTGCTGGCGGTCTCGATCGCCGCCGTCATGGGCCAGTCCCTGACCACGGTGATGATCGCCGTCGGTGTGGTGCAGATCCCCATCTTCGCCCGCCTGCTGCGCGGTTCGATGCTCGCCCAGGGCGGCGCGGACTACGTGCTCGCCGCCAAGGCGCTCGGCATCCGCAGGAAGCGGATCGTCCTCACCCAGATCCTGCCGAACTCGCTGAGCCCGGTGATCGTCCAGGCCACTCTCAGCCTCGCCACCGCGATCATCGAGGCCGCGGCGCTCTCCTACCTGGGCCTCGGCAACCCCGACCCGGCCATCCCCGAGTGGGGCGTCATGCTCTCTCAGGCGCAGCGCTTCTTCGACAACGAGCCGATGATGGCGGTCTATCCGGCGGTCGGCATCATCATCACCGCCCTTGGCTTCACCCTTCTCGGCGAGGCCATGCGCGAAGCCCTCGACCCGAAGCTGCGAGGCTGAAGTCCCATGGCACTGCTCTCTGTTGAAGAACTCAGCGTCACCTTCGGCGGCCGTGGCCGCAAGGATTCGACGGCCGTGGACGGCGTCTCCTTCGACGTCGACCAAGGTCAGGTCGTGGGCCTGGTGGGCGAGTCGGGCTGCGGCAAGTCCGTGACCTCGCTCGCGCTGATGGGCCTGCTGCCCAGCAAGGGCGTGAAGATCGGCGGCCGTGCCGACTTCGACGGTCAGAACCTGCTCACCATGAGCCCGCGCAAGCTGCGGGACATGCGCGGCAGCCAGCTGGCGATGATCTTCCAGGACCCGCTGTCCTCGCTGAACCCGGTCGTCCCCATCGGCGTCCAGGTCACCGAGATCCTCCAGCGCCACCGCGGGCTGAAGGGGGAGGCCGCCCGCAAGGAGGCCGCCCACCTGCTCGACCGGGTCGGCATCCCCGACCCGAGGCGACGGCTCAAAGAGTTCCCGCACCAGCTCTCCGGCGGTATGCGCCAGCGTGCGCTGATCGCCATGGCGGTGGCCTGCGCCCCGCGTCTGCTGATCGCCGACGAGCCGACCACCGCACTGGATGTGACCATCCAGGCGCAGATCCTGGAGCTCCTCAAGGAGCTGGTCGACCAGGAGGGCACCGCCCTGCTGATGATCACCCACGATCTGGGCGTGGTGGCCGGCCTCTGCGACGAGGTCAATGTGCTCTACGCGGGACGGGCGGTGGAATCGGCGGGGCGCCGCGAGCTGTTCGCGCACCCCACCCACCCGTACGCGCACGGCCTCCTCGGCTCCATCCCGCGGCTCGACGCGCCGCGCGGCGAGCCGCTCAACCCGATCCGGGGTTCCATCAACGACAAGATCGCCTGGGCCGACGGCTGCGCCTTCGCGCCCCGTTGCGACTCCTACACGATGGAGTGCCTGACCGGCACACCCGAACTGACCGAACCACGCACGGCCGGACACCAGGTGCGCTGCGTCAACCCGGTCCTGCCCAAGGCGGAGGTCTCGGCATGAGTCTTCTCGAACTGGACGGCGTCAAGGTCCACTTCCCGGTCAAGAAGGGTCTCTTCTTCGACCGCACGGTGGGCCATGTCTACGCCGTCGACGGTGTCTCGCTGAAGGTCGAGGCGGGTCAGACCTACGGCCTCGTGGGCGAGTCGGGCTGTGGCAAGACCACGCTCGGGCGCGCGGTGCTGCGGCTCGTGGACATCACCGACGGCGGGGTCGTCTTCGACGGCACGGATCTCGCGAAGCTGCCGTCCGAGGAGATGCGCTCCTTCCGCAGGCGGCTGCAGATGGTCTTCCAGGACCCGCTCGGCAGCCTCAACCCGCGGCAGAACATCGAGTCGATCCTCTCCGAGGGCATGGCCGCCCACGGCATCGGCAAGGACCAGAAGGACCGACGGGAGAAGATCAAGGAGATCCTCGCCAAGGTCGGACTCCCGGCGAACGCGCTGTCCCGCTACCCGCACGAGTTCTCCGGCGGACAGCGCCAGCGCATCGGCATCGCCCGCGCGCTCGTCCTCGAACCGGACGTGATCATCTGCGACGAGCCGGTTTCCGCGCTCGACGTGTCGATCCAGGCGCAGGTCATCAACCTGCTCGAGGAACTGCAGGAGTCGCTGGGCCTCACCTATCTCGTCATCGCCCACGACCTCGCCGTCGTCCGCCACATCTCGGACGTCATCGGGGTCATGTACCTGGGCTCACTGGTCGAGGAGGCGCCGAGCGACGCGCTGTACGCGGGGCCGAGGCACCCGTACACCAAGGCGCTCATGTCCGCCGTGCCGGTGCCCGACCCGGAGGTCGAGGACCGGCGTGAGCGGATCCTGCTCCAGGGCGACCTGCCGTCGCCGGCGAATCCGCCGGCCGGCTGCCGTTTCCACACCCGCTGCCCGTGGGCCCAGGACAAGTGCGCGGTCGAGCGCCCGGTCCTGACGGACCTGGGGGACGGGCACAAGGTGGCGTGCCACTTCGCGAAGGAGATCGAGGAGGGCACGATCGGGCTGACCCGCCCGACAGGCATCGAGGCCGTTGTCGCGACGGAGGCGGTGGCTTCCCAGGAGGCAGAGGTCTCGGACGCGGCCGTGGATCTGGACGCGGTGCCCGTGGCGACGGCCTCCTTGGAGGCCGCGCCGTCGAAGGAGGACGCGGTCCCGGAGCCGGTCGCGAAGTCCGAGACCGCCGACGCTTTTGAAGCGGACGCCGGGGACGACGCTCCCGACGCCGCGGAGCAGCCGTCCCCGGCCGCCCCGGACGAGGCGGGCAGCGCGGAGACGTCACAGGAGGCGGCCGAAACGGACGAGGCGCCGCTCTCGGCCGAGGCCGCGGACGACGATGCCGCCGAGGCGGAACCGGCTGCCGAGGCGGCCGACGCCGGCCCGGCTGCCGAGCCCGTCGCATCCGTGCCGGAGCAGGCCACCGCCGAGCCCACTGCCGCCGAGGCGGCGGGCAAGGGCGCGGCGGAGAAGGGCTGACGGGGCCCGCAGGACGCCCGGGAACACCGGACAGGGATACGCACGGTAGAACTGTCCGGTGTTCCAAGAACTGTTCACGCCCTCCGTCCAGCACGCGCTCGACCTCGTGGGGATCTTCGTCTTCGCCATCTCGGGTGCGCTGCTCGCCGTACGCAAGAACTTCGACGTGTTCGGCATCGCCGTGCTCGCCGAGATCACGGCGCTGGGCGGAGGGCTGCTGCGTGACATGATCATCGGCGCCGTACCGCCCGCGGCGTTCACCGATCTCGGGTACTTCCTCACGCCCCTGGTGGCCACGGCCTTCGTCTTCTTCCTGCATCCGCACGTGGAGCGCATCCAGGTCGGCGTCAACGTCTTCGACGCGGCGGGCCTCGGGCTCTTCTGCGTGACCGGCACGACCAAGGCGTACGAGTACGGGCTCGGGCTCACCGCCTCCGCCGCGCTCGGCCTTGCCACGGCGGTCGGCGGCGGTGTGCTGCGCGACGTGCTGGCCAACGAGGTGCCCTCGCTGCTGCGCTGGGACCGCGATCTGTACGCCGTCCCCGCGATCGTGGGCGCCGTCATGGTGGTGCTCTGCATCCAGTTCGACGTGCTGAACGCGGCGACGAGCGGCCTGGCGGTCGTGACCGCCTTCGTGCTGCGGCTGCTGGCGATGCGTTTCCACTGGCGGGCGCCGCGCGCCTGGAACCGGCGGTCGGAGGCCACCGAGGAGTAAAAAGCTACCGCTCAGTAATTGTTTGTTGTACCGTACCGCCATGGCAGAGGCAGCACAGGCGACGCAGGCGACCGTCGGCAACAGTGAGTTCGATCGCGACACCGCGATCACCCTGCGCGAGACGGGCGTCTACGACGCGGAGCTCTCGGCGGGCTGGACGATCATCCACGCCGTCAACGGCGGGTATCTGCTCGCGATGCTGGGCCGCGCGCTCGGCGACGCCCTCCCGCACCCGGACCCCTTCACGGTCTCGGCGCACTACCTCACGGCGTCCCAGCCCGGCCCCGCGGTCATCCGCACCGAGGTCATCCGCACGGGCCGCACGCTCTCCACCGGCCAGGCATCCCTCCTCCAGTACGCCGAGGACGGCACCGAGGTCGAGCGGATCCGGGTGCTCGCCTCCTACGGCGACCTCGACACGCTTCCCGACGACGTCCGCACCACGGCGAAGCCGCCGGCGATCCCGCCGATCGAGCACTGCTTCGGCCCGTCGGACGGCCCCGCGCGCATCCCCGGCAGCTCGGCGATCACCGAGCGCCTCGACATCAGGCTGGATCCGGCGACCGTCGGCTGGGCCGTGGGCGCGCCTTCGGGCAAGGGGGAGATGCGCGGCTGGTTCGGGCTGGCGGACGGGCGCGACGCGGACCCGCTGTCGCTGCTGCTGACCGTGGACGCGATGCCCCCGACGTCGTTCGAGCTGGGGCTGACGGGCTGGACCCCGACGGTCGAGCTGACGACGCACGTGCGTTGCCGCCCCGCGCCCGGGCCCCTGCGGGTGTCGATCACGACGCGCAATCTCGCGGGTGGCTTCCTGGAGGAGGACGCGGAGGTCTGGGACTCGGCGGACCGTCTCGTTGCCCAGTCCCGTCAACTGGCGAAGGCCCCCCGGGGCTGACGACCGCGCACCGCACCCCCGGAAGGTCTGACCTTCCGGGGGTGCGGTGCGTCACGGGCCGACTCTCGCACCCTGGGGCTCAGTCCAGCCAGTGCCGGCGCCCCAGGCTCACCAGTCGCAGCTGGCGCCGCGCCACCCGGGCAACCCGTTCCTCGCCGTCCGGTCCCGCCTCCAGGAATGCGGACGCCGTCATCACCATGTGGTCGACGTACACACCCGCGAGCATCTGCAGGTCGTCCCCGGTCCAGTCGGACGTCTCGGGCTCGCGGGCGAACACCGCGGCCACCTCGTCCGCGAACTGTCGCAACTGCTCGCCGATCGCCTCCCGCACCGGCGCCACCCCGCCGTGCCGCTCGCGGGCCACGAAGCGGACGTGCGCCGGGGACGTGCGCACGAGCTCGGCGACCAGTGCCACCGTGCGGTCGATGCGCGTCTCGTCGGCCGGTTCCGTCAGAGCCTCGCCGATCGTCGTGTGGAGGCTGCCGAGGGCTTCCTCGACGAGCGCGACGCCGAGATCGGCCATGTCCCGGAAGTGCCGGTAGAAGGCGGTCGGCGCCACCCCCACCGCTCGGGTGACCTCACGCAGGCCCACGCTGCTCAGGCTCTGCTCCTCCAGGAGTCGCAGAGCCGCGTCGAGGAGGGCCTGACGGGTCTTCTGCTTCTGGGCCTGGCGGATGCCGACGGTGTGACTCATGACATTCAGTAAACAACCGTTCTCCCGGGAACGGAAGAGTAGACTCATGAGTCAGTGAACACTCGTACTCCCAATGTTTCCCCTCGTTCACCGAAAGGACGACCGTGATAGTCCTCGTCGCAGCGCTCCTCCTGATGGGCATCATGCTCGGCGCCGTGGTCCAACTCCCCGTACCCGTATCCCTCGTGGCCGGCGCAGTCATCGGCTGCTGGCTGCTCGTCTTCGCCGTGCGCGAGCGTCGCGTCCGGCACCACTGACCCGGAAGGAGAAGAACGACATGCAACTCGCCACGCCCGTACCGATGGACGAGAAGCGCCAGGACGCCGACGGCATGGCCGTCGCCGCCTTCGTGCTCGGTCTGCTCGGTCTGCTCGTGATGAACATCGTCCTCGGGCCGACGGCCATCGTGCTCGCCGCGATCGCCCTGTGGCGCGGTTCCGCGCGCCGCGGCCGTGCCCTCCTCGGACTCGCTCTCGGCGTCGCGGACCTCGTGGTCCTCGCCGTCCTCGTGACCGCCAACGGGTCCGTGGTCTGGGGCTTCGGCGCCTGACCGACCGCCGGGGAGAGTCGCTACGAACCCCCAGGGGCGCACGCCGGACGACCGTGCCCCCCTGCGCCGCGTCCGCGCCCCCGGTGTGCCTCGTAGAATCGGGGCCACCATGGCTTACCTCGACCACGCAGCGACCACTCCGATGCTTCCGGAGGCGGTCGAGGCGATGACCGCGCACCTCACCGTCACCGGCAACGCCTCCGCACTGCACGCCGCCGGACGGCGCGCCCGCCGCACCGTCGAGGAGGCCCGCGAGACGCTCGCCGAGGCCCTCGGCGCACGGCCCAGCGAAGTCGTCTTCACCTCCGGCGGGACCGAGGCCGACAACCTCGCCGTGAAGGGCCTCTACTGGGCCCGCAGGGACGCCGACCCGGCCCGCACCAGGGTCCTCGCCAGCCCCGTCGAACACCACGCCGTCCTGGACGCCGTGGACTGGCTCGCCGAGCACGAGGGCGCCACCGTCGAGTACCTGCCGGTCGACTCCTACGGGCGGGTCCACCCCGAGGCGCTGCGCGAAGCGATCGGGCGCAACCCCGACGACGTCGCCCTCGCCACCGTGATGTGGGCCAACAACGAGATCGGTACCGTCTTTCCGGTCACCGAACTGTCCGCCGCGGCAGCGGAGTTCGACGTCCCGCTGCACGCCGACGCGGTCCAGGCGTTCGGCCAGCTCGATGTCGACTTCGCCGCATCCGGCCTCGCGGCGATGACCGTCTCCGGCCACAAGATCGGCGGCCCGTACGGCATCGGCGCGCTGCTGCTCGGGCGGGAGTACAGCCCCGTGCCCGTCCTGCACGGCGGCGGCCAGGAACGGCACGTGCGGTCCGGCACCCTCGACGCCCCGGCGATCGCGTCGTTCGCGGTCGCCGGACGGCTCGCCGCCGAACGCCGCGAGGACTACGCCCGCGACATCGGCGCCCTGCGCGACGAGCTGGTCCGCGCCGTCCGCGAGGCCGTGCCGGACGCGATCCTCGGCGGCGACCCGGTCGACCGGCTGCCCGCCAACGCCCACTTCACCTTCCCCGGTTGCGAGGGCGACTCGCTGCTTCTGCTCCTGGACGCCCAGGGAATCGAGTGCTCCACGGGCTCCGCCTGCACGGCCGGTGTCGCCCAGCCCAGCCACGTCCTGCTGGCCACCGGCACCGACCCGGACCTGGCCCGCGGCACCCTGCGCTTCAGCCTCGGCCACACCTCGACGAAGGCGGACGTGGACGCCGTCGCCCAGGCGATCGGCCCGGCGGTGGAACGGGCCCGTACGGCAGGGCTCAGCTAGGCCCTGCCCGGACGGGACCTGGGTTCTGCCCGGACAGGGGCCCGGTATGTCCGGGCGGTGGCGCGCGGCGGGGCTCAGTCTGCGGCGGCCTCGCGAGCGGCGGGCTCCGCCGCTCGGACCAGCTTCAGGTACTTGTCCCAGTTCCAGTGCGGGCCCGGGTCCGTGTGGTCGGTGCCCGGGACCTCGACGTGGCCGATGATGTGCTCACGGTCGACAGGTATGTCGTAGCGCGCGCATATCCCTGCCGTCAGCCTCGCCGACGAGCGGTACATCGCGTCCGTGAAGTCCTGCGGGCGGTCCACGAAGCCCTCGTGCTCGATGCCGACGCTGCGTTCGTTGAACGAGCGGTTCCCCGCGTGGAAGGCGACGTCCAGCTCGCGGATCATCTGTGCCACGTGACCGTCCTTGCGCACCACGTAATGCGTCGCCGCACCGTGGCCGGGGTCCTTGAAGACCTTCAGCGCCGAGGGGTAGCTGCCCTGGACGACATGGATGATCACGCGGTCGATCCCGTAGTCGTCGGGCCGGTCGGCCAGCCGCCAGTTCGCCCGGGACGCGGCCGTCCATTCCGCGCTCGTGTGGTCGAGCTCGCCCGGCTTGCGCGGCTTCGCCATCCCCGGCAGCCGCCACCAGGCGCGCCGCAGCTCGTCCTGTGCCAGGGCACCCCCGCCCACGAGCACCGCGCCCGTGCCGATCAGCACGGCCCGCCTGCTCACGCCGTTCTTCTTGCGGCCGCCGTGCTTGCTGTCGCTCCCCATGCCGACCACAACGCATACTCACGAGCTTTCGGTTCCCCGGCACCCGTACCCTGGTAGCGCTATGACTCAGACTTCCCAGCGCCCCCTCCGCGTGCTCGCCGCCATGTCGGGCGGCGTGGACTCCGCCGTCGCCGCCGCGCGGGCCGCCGAGGCCGGGCACGATGTGACCGGCGTCCACCTGGCCCTCTCCGCGAATCCGCAGTCCTTCCGCACCGGCGCCCGCGGCTGCTGCACCATCGAGGACTCGCGCGACGCCCGGCGTGCCGCGGATGTCATCGGCATCCCCTTCTACGTCTGGGATCTCGCCGAGCGCTTCCGCGAGGACGTGGTCGAGGACTTCGTCGCCGAGTACGAGGCCGGCCGCACCCCCAACCCCTGCCTGCGCTGCAACGAGAAGATCAAGTTCGCCGCGCTGCTGGACAAGGCACTCGCCCTCGGCTTCGACGCGGTGTGCACGGGGCACTACGCCACCGTCGTGCTCAACGACGACGGTACCCGCGAGCTGCACCGCGCCAGCGACATGGCCAAGGACCAGTCGTACGTCCTCGGCGTCCTGGACGAGAAGCAGCTCGCCCACGCCATGTTCCCCCTCGGTGACACGCTCACCACCAAGGACGAGATCCGGGCCGAGGCCGAGCGCCGCGGGCTCGCGGTCGCGAAGAAGCCCGACAGCCACGACATCTGCTTCATCGCGGACGGCGACACCCAGGGCTTCCTGGCGGACCGCCTCGGCGGCAAGGCGGAGGGCGACATCATCGACGAGTCGGGCGCGAAGCTCGGCAGCCACGACGGTGCCTTCGGCTTCACCATCGGCCAGCGCAAGGGCCTGCGCATCGGGCATCCCGCCCCGGACGGCAAGCCGCGCTACGTCCTCGACATCTCCCCGGTGAACAACACCGTGACGGTCGGCCCCGCCGAGGCGCTCGACGTCTCCGCCCTCACCGCGATCAAGCCCCGCTGGTGCGGCGCGGCACCTGCCGGTCCGGGCACCTACACGGCACAACTGCGCGCCCACGGCGGCGAGACGGAGGTCACGGCGGAGCTGGTCGACGGCTCGGAGCTGCGAGTGACCTTCACCGAGTCGGTGCGGGGCGTGGCCCCGGGCCAGGCCATCGTTCTCTACGACGGCACCCGCGTCGTCGGCTCGGCGACCATCGCAACGACACGGCGGGTGGCGGCGCTCGCCTGACGCGGCGACGCCGGGGCTACGCCGAGAAGAAGTCGATCAGCGTCGGCGCCAGCACCTGCGGTGCCACCTCGTGCGTCTGGCCCGTCAGCGTGCGGTGCAGGCCACGGGGGACCGCCGTGGCCACCTCACGGGCCGCGTCGCGCAGGGACGAGGGGCTGGCGCCTCCGTCGACGACAAGTGCGCGGGGTGTGACCGACCTCAGGAGCTCCGTAGGAACCTGACCGTCGCCCATGACCGCATTGTCGTACGCCAGGGTGTGTGCCAGGGCCTCCATGTCCGACCAGACCGGCAGCATCCGCAGGCCCGAGATCGCCTCCGCCGGTATGCCGACCACGGTCATGAACTCGGCGAGTGCGTCGCCCCTTCGGCCCTCGGCCAACGCCGCGTCAAGGCGGATCGTGTACCGGGCGGCACGCTCGCGGGCGGCCGACCCCCTCGCGAACGGCGGTTCGAAGAGCGACAGCCGGGTGATGGGCAGTCCGTCCGCCGCCGCCCGCAGCACCAGCGCCGCCCCCGACGACATGCCGTGCACCCCGGCGCTGCCGCCCGCCGCCCCGATCACGGCGGCGAGATCCTCCACCTCGCGCTCCACCGCGTACGGGTGCGTGTCGCCGCTCGAGCCCCGTCCCCTGCGGTCGTACGTGTACACGGTGAAGTGCGGCGCGAGCAGTTCCGCCAGGGGCGCGTCCGACGCTGCGGTGCACAGCGCGCCGCTCACCAGGATCACCGCCGCACCCGTGCCCCGGCGCTCGTACGCGAGGGGGGTGCCGTCGGCGGATTCGGTCGTCAGCGCAACCATGGTGGTGGTGTCCATACGAAGGGTGACCGGGCCCGCACCGGAAACTCATCGCCGACCGGGAAAATACTTCCGGAGATGTCGGCGGGTCCCCTTACGGTGGCCGCATGAACATCTGCGTCTTCCTCTCCGCCGCCGACCTCGACGACCGCTACACCCGGCCCGCCCGCGAGTTCGCCGAACTCATCGGCAAGGGCGGCCACACACTGGTATGGGGCGGTTCCGACGTCGGCCTGATGAAGGTCTTCGCGGACGGCGTGGAGGAGGCCGGGGGCCGACTCATCGGCGTGTCCGTGGAGTTCCTGCAGGCGAAGGCGCGGCCCACCGCCGACGAAATGGTGGTCGCCAGGGATCTCGCGGAGCGCAAGGCGCTGCTGCTCGCCAAGTCCGACGCCGTCGTCATCATGGTCGGCGGCACCGGGACGCTGGACGAGGCCACCGAGATCCTGGAGCTGAAGAAGCACGGCCACACCACGAAGCCGGTGGTCCTGCTCAACACGGCAGGTTTCTACGACGGGCTGAAGGAGCAGTTCCGTCGCATGGACGAAGAGGGCTTCCTGCCGCTGCCCCTGACCGAGCTTGTGTTCTTCGCCGAGGACGGCGTGGCGGCCATGGCCTACCTGGAGGAGAGCGCCGGGATCCAGTAGTGCGAGCATGACGGCATGGCTACCCACCTCATCACCGGCGCGGGCTCCGGCATCGGCGCGGCGGTCACCCGCCGGCTGCACGAGCGCGGCGACGACCTCATCCTCGTGGCACGCGACGCCGGGCGTGCCAAGGAGCTCGCGGACCGTTACCCCGGTGCCCGTACGCTCGTCGCCGACCTCGCGGCCCCCGACCGCATCTCCTGGGCGCTGGGCCACCAGACGATGCCCGACCGCATCGACTCGCTGCTCCACATCGCCGGCATCGTCGACCTCGGCCCGATCGGGGAATTGACCCCCAGGACGTGGCACCAGCAGCTCGACGTCAACCTCGTCGCTCCGGCCGAACTGACCCGGCTCTTCCTGCCCCAACTGCGGGTCGCCCAGGGCCATGTGGTCTTCGTCAACTCCGGAGCCGGACTCAACGCGCACGCCGAATGGGGCGCGTACGCCGCCTCCAAGCACGGACTCAAGGCGCTCGCCGACTCCCTTCGCCACGAGGAGCACGCGGGCGGGGTGCGCGTGACGTCCGTGTACCCGGGGCGTACCGCGAGCCCGATGCAGGCCAAGGTCCACTCCCAGGAGGGCAAGGAGTACGACGCCTCCCGCTGGATCGACCCGGAGTCGGTCGCCACGGCGATCATCACCGCCGTCGATCTGCCGCGCGATGCCGAGATCAACGACCTGACGGTGCGCCCGGGGCGCTGAGCGGCACGGCTGTCGCAGGGCGCCGCAACGGGCGCTCCACCGACGCCTGCTGCTGCCGGCCCGTGCCGGCAGCAGCAGCACCGCGGCGCGTGCCGCGCGGAGCGGCCGCCGCCCCGCCGTCCGCCGGGCCGGACACCGTGCGCCGCGGCCGGACGCGGCACGTACGCTTCCCGGGTGAGCGACACGAACGACTTTCCCTGGGGAACTGCCACCGGCGTCGGATCCATGCCCGGCGGCGACGCCCGGGAGAGCGCGAGGACCGTCACCGGATCCCTCGAAGGCTTCCCGTACCTCGCCGAGCTGCCCGCCCGCGGACCCGGCGCCGACATGATCGGGCGGAGCATCGGGCTGCTCGTCGAGATGTACGCCCATGTCGAGCCCAGCGGCTGGCGGGTCAGCGACCGGCCCGGCCGTGACACCCGCCGGGCCCACTCCTGGCTCGGCGAGGACCTGGACGCCCTGGAGGAGTTCACCCAGGGCTACGAGGGCCCGCTCAAGGTGCAGGCGGTCGGGCCGTGGACCCTCGCCGCCGCGCTGGAACTGCGCGGCGGCGAAGCCGCGGTGGGCGACCCGGGTGCCTGCCGTGACCTCGTCGGCTCCCTCGCCGAAGGGCTGCGCGGCCATCTCGCCGACGTACGCCGCCGCGTGCCGGGCGCCCGTGTCGTGCTGCAGCTCGACGAACCGTCCCTCACCGCCGTGCTGCGCGGTCGGATCCGCACCGCCAGCGGCTACCGCACCCACCGGGCCGTCGACCGCCAGATCATCGAGAGCGCGCTGCGCGACGTTCTCGCCGTCCACGACGGCCCGGTGATCGTGCACTCGTGCGCACCGGACGTGCCGTTCGCGCTGCTGCGCCGGGCGGGCGTGGCAGGAGTCTCGTTCGACTTCGGACTGCTCACCGAACGTGATGAGGAGACGATCGGTGAGGCCGTCGAGGCGGGAACGAAGCTGTTCGCGGGCGTGGTGCCGTCCACCGACACCGCATTGTCGGACCCTGCCGGTAGCGTCATGGGTGTCAGGACGCTGTGGCGCAGGCTGGGGCTGAATCCGGGGACTCTCACCGAGTCCGTGGTCGTCACCCCGTCCTGCGGTCTCGCCGGCGCCTCGCCCGCGTACGCGCGCGCGGCGCTCGCCCACTGCGGCCGGGCCGCGAGATCGCTCGCGGACAACCCTGAGTAACGGGTGCACGGATTACGGGAGGAACGACGGTGGCTGGCGAAGAGCAGACGGCACTGCCCGCGGACGTTCGGGAGCAGCACGCCCAACTCGCCGAGCAGATCGAGGAGCACCGCTTCCGGTACTACGTGAAGGACAGCCCGGTCGTCAGCGACGCGGAGTTCGACCGGCTCATGCGCGAGCTGCAGGCGATCGAGGAGGAGTACCCCGCGCTGCGGACCCCCGAGTCGCCGACCCAGAAGGTCTCCGGGGACTACGAGACGGAGCTGACCAAGGTCGAGCACCGTGAGCGCATGCTCTCCCTGGACAACGCCTTCGACGACGAACAGCTCGCCGCGTGGGCCGAGCGGGTCGCCCGCGACGTGGGCGCCCCCGGCTACCACTTCCTGTGCGAGCTCAAGGTGGACGGCCTCGCGGTCAACCTCACCTATGAGAAGGGCAGGCTGACCCGCGCGGCGACCCGCGGCGACGGCCGCATCGGCGAGGACATCACTCCGAACGTCCGCACCATCGCCGAGATCCCCGACCGGCTGCGCGGCGACCGTGTCCCCGACCTCGTGGAGATCCGCGGCGAGGTCTACTTCCCGATGGACCAGTTCCAGGCGCTCAACGAACGCAGGATCGCGGCCGGCGAGCAGCCGTACGCCAACCCGCGCAACTCCGCCTCCGGTTCGCTGCGCCAGAAGGACCCGAGAGTCACTGCCAAGCTCCCGCTGCACATGGTGGTCCACGGGATCGGCGCCCGCGAAGGACTGGAGATCGGCCGGCTCTCGGAGGCCTACGACCTGCTGCGCGAGTGGGGCCTGCCCACCGCCCGGCACAACAAGGTCGTGGACTCCCTCGACGCCGTACGGGAGTTCATCGCCCACTTCGGCGAGAACCGCCACTCCGTGGAGCACGAGATCGACGGCGTCGTCGTCAAGCTCGACGAGATCCGCCTCCAGGGCCGGCTCGGCTCCACGGCCCGCGCCCCGCGCTGGGCGATCGCCTGGAAGTACGCCCCGGAGGAGGTCAACACCAAGCTGGTGAACATCCGCGTCGGTGTGGGCCGCACCGGCCGGGTCACCCCGTACGCGCAGGTGGAGCCGGTCACCGTGGCCGGGTCCGAGGTCGAGTTCGCCACCCTGCACAACCAGGACGTGGTCAGGGCCAAGGGTGTCCTCATCGGCGACACCGTGGTGCTGCGCAAGGCGGGGGAGGTCATCCCGGAGATCCTCGGCCCGGTCGTCGACCTGCGGGACGGCACCGAGCGGGAGTTCGTGATGCCGGCCGAGTGCCCCGAGTGCGGGACGGCCCTGCGGGCCATGAAGGAGGGGGACGTCGACATCCGCTGCCCCAACGCCCGCTCCTGCCCGGCCCAGTTGCGGGAGCGCCTCTTCTATCTCGCCGGGCGGGACTGCCTGGACATCGAGGCGTTCGGCAAGGTGGCCGCCGCGGCGTTGACCAGCCCGCTGGAGCCCGCCGACCCGCCGCTGAGGGACGAGGGCGACCTCTTCGACCTGACGGTGGAGCAGCTGCTGCCCATCAGGGCCTATGTCCTCGACCAGGACAGCGGGCTGCCCAAGCGGGACCCGAAGACCGGCGAGGACAAGATCGTCACCGTGTTCGCCAACAAGCAGGGCGAGCCGAAGAAGAACGCCCTGGCGATGCTGGAGAACATCGAGGCGGCCAAGCAGCGCCCGTTCGCCCGTTTTCTCAACGGCCTGTCCATCCGCCATGTCGGCCCGGTGGCCGCTGCGGCGCTGGCGCGTGAATTCCCCTCCGTCGAACGGATCGAGCAGGCCACCGAGGCCGAGCTGGCGGCCACCGACGGCGTGGGACCGATCATCGCCGCGTCCCTCAAGGAGTGGTTCGAGGAGGACTGGCACCGCGAGATCCTGCGCAAGTGGCGTGCGGCCGGCGTGCCGCTGGAAGCGGAGGCCACGGGCAAGGAGGAAGGACCCCGTCCGCTGGAGGGCCTGACGGTCGTCGTCACGGGAACACTGGAGAACCACACCAGGGATGGCGCAAAAGAAGCGCTCCAGAGCCGCGGAGCGAAAGTGGCCGGTTCCGTTTCCAAGAAGACGAGCTTCGTGGTGGTCGGCGACAACCCCGGCTCCAAGTACGACAAGGCCATGCAGCTGAAGGTTCCGGTGCTGGACGAAGCGGGCTTCGCCGTCCTGTTGGAGCAGGGACCCGAGGCGGCGCGTGAGGTTGCCGTGACCGAGGAGACATGACAAATCGGGATCGACCCGCCTCGCTGCGAGGGGCGCACACGGGAGCCCGCCGGGGGCGCACGCGGCTGGAAAGCGACGTGCGGAGCGCCGGTGGAACACCCAGTACAGGTCACCCGTTCAGCGCATACCAGATGAACAAGGGTGGCCGGGTCGCATTCGGGCAAGAGCTGTAGAGCGCTGCCCGTTCGAGCCTCCTGCGCCCTACTGTTGAGACGTGCGCCTGTCGTGCACGGCTGCGTGGTGGGATTTCGGTCGTGGTGGCATGACAAAGGGAGCCGTCGACCGGACAGGACCCAGGCATCGGCTCCGCCGGCTGTGAGAGGGACGGGAATGAAACCGACCGAGAGCGCCGCCCCGGTCTCACGACCGCGTGCACTCGCGGCCCTGCTGGGCAGGCCACCCGGGCTGCCTGCCGTCGTCGTCACGAGCGCCGCGTTCGTCCTCGCTACCGGAATCGTCGCGACTGTCCGTCAAGGACACGCCCTGTTCCCCGGTTCCACCGTGGGCTGGTCCCTCGCGCTGCTCACCGGAATCATCGTCGGCCATCTCGTCGCCATCGGCCGCGACCGCTGGTGGGGCGGCACCGGATCGGGTGCCGCACTGACCCTGGCCGCACTGCTCCTGTTCGGCTGGGTGCCCGCCGGACTCGTCAGCCTCGCCGTCGTCGCGCTCGTCGGCGGCGTCAGCCGGGGCCGATGGCGCCAAGGGCTGCTGCACGGGGCCGTCGACGTGCTGGGCATCGGCGCCGCCGCGCTCGTTCTCGCCGTCTTCGGCATCGTGCCCACCGTCGAGAAGCCATGGGACCCCTTGCAGTGGGAAGTTGAGGCCGCGCCCGAGGTCGCCCTCGCCGCCACCGCCTATCTCGCCGTCACCCGGCTGCTGTTGTGGTACGTGCTCGCACCCCAGGGCGGCGGGCTGCCCACCGTCGCCCGCACCGCCCTGCTCCGGCAGGGCCTCGTCGCCGTCGCCCTCGTCGGCATCGCTCCGCTGATCTGCGTCGTCGCCGTCGCGATGCCGGTCCTGCTGCCGTTGTTCGCCGTGCCGCTGATCGCCCTCGACTCCACCCTGTGGATCGCCAGGGCCCGGGACGAGGAACAGCTGCGCGACCCGCTGACCGGACTGCCCAACCGCCAGTGGCTGCTGGAGCGCACCTGGTCCGCGCTGGAGGAGGCAGAGAACTCCGGCGCGCGCTCGGCGCTCGTCCTCATCGACCTCGACCGCTTCCGGTCCGTCAACGACACCCTCGGCCACCTCGCCGGGGACCGTCTGCTGCTGCAGATAGCCGACCGGCTGCGGCTGGCCCTGCCGCGCGGGGCCGAGGCGGCGCGGCTCGGCGGCGACGAGTTCGCGGTGCTGCTGCCCACGGCCGACTCCACGACCAGCGCCCAGCGCATCGCCCGTCATCTCGTCTCCGAACTCTCCTCCCCGCTCGACCTCGACGGCCTCACCCTCGTCCTGGAGGCCAGCGCGGGACTCGCCGTCTTCCCCGACCACGCACTCGACGCCGAAGGGCTGCTGCGGCGCGCGGACGTCGCCATGTACCAGGCCAAGCGGGACCGCACCGGCGTCGAGGTGTACGAGTCCAAGCGGGACAGCAACACCCCCGACCGGCTCGGTCTCCTCGGTGATCTCCGCCGCGCGCTCGACGCGGGCGACGTCGAGCTGCACTACCAGCCCAAGGTCCGCTTCGACGGCCATGTCGCCGGGCTCGAGGCCCTCGTCCGCTGGGTCCATCCGGAGCGTGGGCGGGTGCCCCCCGACGAGTTCATCGCCATCGCCGAGTCCTCCGGGCTGATGCCCCATCTGACGGAGTACGTCCTGGAGACGGCGCTCGCGCAGGTCGCGATCTGGCGCGCGCAGGGGCTGACGGTGCCGGTCGCCGTCAATGTGTCGCCCCGCGACGTGCACACCCCCGGCTTCGCCGGAGCGGTCGCCGCGCGGCTCGCCCGGCACGGTGTCCCGCCCGGCGCGCTCCAGCTCGAGATAACGGAGCACGTGCTGCTGGAGGACCCGCAGCGGGCCGCCGACACGCTCGCCGGGCTGGCCGACCACGGCGTGAAGATGTCGCTCGACGACTTCGGCACGGGGTACTCGTCGCTGGTGCACCTGCGCCGGCTGCCGGTCAGCGAGCTGAAGATCGACCGCTCGTTCGTGGCGCGGCTGGCCGTCGACAACGAGGACGCGGAGATCGTCCGCTGCACGATCGACCTCGCCCACTCACTGGGCCTGCTGGTCGTCGCGGAGGGCGTCGAGGACGACGAGACCTGGGAACGGCTCCGGGACCTGCGGTGCGACGCGGTGCAGGGCTGGCTGGTGGCGGCCGCGATGCCGCCGCAGGAGACGACGGCGTGGCTGCTGGCCCGCGGCGAGCGCGGCTGGCGCCGCCCTGCGGGCGAGCTGCCGCCCTCCCCGAACGGCGCGGGCCGGGCACCGGGGCACGCGGTCCCGTAGGCCGAGGCAGGTGCGCCCGGACGGGAGAGCCGGGACCCCGGGTGCGGGTCCCGGAGCAAACCGTTTCACGGTCACCCCGCCCCGCCCCATAGGATTGGGCCAAAACCAATCACACTCACCCCTGAGGATCGCTGCATGCCTGGCATCACGCGCGAGGAGGTCGCCCACCTCGCCCGGCTGGCGCGTCTCGAGCTGAAGGACGAAGAGCTCGACCACTTCGCCGGACAGCTCGACGACATCATCGGCGCGGTCGCCCGCGTCTCCGAGGTCGCCGACCAAGACGTACCCCCGACCTCCCACCCGCTGCCGCTGACCAACGTCATGCGCGCGGACGAGGTCCGTCCGTCGCTCACCCCCGGGCAGGCGCTCTCCGGAGCCCCTGCCCAGGAGCAGCAGCGTTTCAAGGTGCCGCAGATCCTGGGGGAGGACTAAGAAGTCATGACGGACATCATCAAGCTCACCGCAGCCGAGACCGCCGAGAAGATCGCCACGGGCGAGCTCACGGCCGTCGAGGTCACCGAGGCCCACCTGGCCCGGATCGAGGCCGTCGACGAGAAGGTCCACGCCTTCCTGCACATCGACCGCGAGGGCGCTCTCGCGCAGGCCCGCGCCGTCGATGACAAGCGCGCCAAGGGCGAGAAGCTCGGCCCGCTCGCGGGTGTGCCGCTCGCCCTCAAGGACATCTTCACCACCGAGGGCGTGCCGACCACCGTCGGCTCCAAGATCCTCGAGGGCTGGCTGCCGCCGTACGACGCGACGCTGACCAAGAAGCTCAAGGCAGCCGACGTCGTCATCCTCGGCAAGACCAACATGGACGAGTTCGCCATGGGGTCCTCGACCGAGAACAGCGCGTACGGCCCCACGGGCAACCCGTGGGACCTGACCCGTATCCCCGGCGGTTCCGGCGGTGGCTCGGCCGCCGCCCTGGCCGCCTACCAGGCGCCGCTCGCCATCGGCACGGACACCGGCGGCTCGATCCGCCAGCCCGCCGCCGTCACCGCCACCGTCGGCGTGAAGCCCACCTACGGCGCGGTCTCCCGCTACGGCATGGTGGCCTTCTCCTCGTCCCTCGACCAGGGCGGCCCCTGCGCCCGCACGGTCCTGGACGCGGCCCTCCTGCACGAGGTCATCGCCGGACACGACCCGCTCGACTCGACGTCCATCGACGCTCCGGTCCCGCCCGTCGTCGAGGCCGCGCGCAACGGCTCGGTCCAGGGCATGCGCGTCGGTGTCGTGAAGCAGTTCCGGGGCGATGGTTACCAGGCCGGCGTCCTGCAGCGCTTCGACGAGTCCGTCGCGCTGCTGAAGGAGCTCGGAGCCGAGATCGTCGAGCTGGACTGCCCGTCCTTCGACCTGGCGCTCGCGGCGTACTACCTGATCGCCCCGTCCGAGTGCTCCTCGAACCTCGCCCGCTTCGACGCCATGCGCTACGGCATGCGCGTCGGCGACGACGGCACGAAGTCCGCCGAGGACGTCACCGCGCTCACCCGCGAGGCCGGCTTCGGCCCCGAGGTCAAGCGCCGCATCATGCTCGGCACGTACGCGCTCAGCTCCGGCTACTACGACGCGTACTACGGCTCGGCGCAGAAGGTCCGCACCCTCATCACGCGCGACTTCGAGAAGTCGTTCGAGCAGGTCGACGTCATCGTCTCCCCGACGACCCCGACCACCGCCTTCCCGATCGGCGAGCGCGCCGACGACCCGATGGCGATGTACCTCGCGGACCTGTGCACCATCCCGACCAACCTGGCCGGAAACGCGGCGATGTCCCTGCCGTGCGGACTCGCACCCGAGGACGGTCTGCCCGTCGGCCTGCAGATCATCGCCCCTGCCATGAAGGACGACCGCCTCTACAAGGTCGGTGCCGCCGTCGAGGCCGCCTTCGTGGAAAGGTGGGGGCACCCGCTGTTGGAGGAGGCTCCGTCGCTGTGAGTGCCATGGCAAAGAAGGCCAAGAACTTCAAGAAGTCCAAGACCGGGCTGTACGTGTCGCTCGGCAGCACCGCGTTCGGCGCGATCAGCGTCGCCAAGCAGGCCAAGCTCGCCCGCCAGGACGGCGACTTCCTGCGACTGGCCGATGCCGTCGTGTCCGCCGCTGCCATCGTCACCGGACTGGCCATCCTCTACCGCGAGCTGAAGCGGCTCGGCGACGACGACGTTCTGCTGGGCTGAGAGGGAAAGTTTCATCGTGACCGTCACTGAACTGGTGTCGTACGAGGACGCCCTCGCGTCCTACGACCCCGTCATGGGCCTTGAGGTCCATGTCGAGCTCGGCACCAAGACCAAGATGTTCTGCGGGTGTTCGACCGAGCTGGGTGCCGAGCCCAACTCGCAGACCTGCCCCACGTGCCTCGGCCTGCCCGGCTCCCTCCCGGTCGTCAACGCGATCGGCGTCGAGTCGGCAGTCAAGATCGGCCTCGCGCTGCACTGCGAGATCGCCGAGTGGTGCCGCTTCGCCCGGAAGAACTACTTCTACCCGGACATGCCGAAGAACTTCCAGACCTCCCAGTACGACGAGCCGATCGCCTTCAACGGCTATCTGGACGTCCAGCTGGAGGACGGCGAGGTCTTCCGTGTGGAGATCGAGCGCGCCCACATGGAGGAGGACACCGGCAAGTCGACGCACGTCGGCGGTGCCACCGGCCGCATCCACGGCGCGTCCCACTCCCTGCTCGACTACAACCGCG
The DNA here is from genome assembly GCF_056436245.1 of Streptomyces sp. NPDC043812. Classification (NCBI taxonomy): domain Bacteria; kingdom Bacillati; phylum Actinomycetota; class Actinomycetes; order Kitasatosporales; family Streptomycetaceae; genus Streptomyces; species Streptomyces sp. NPDC043812. The sequence continues at coordinate 65,872 of NZ_JBWKCY010000012.1, read as the reverse complement.
CCGGCATCCCGCTGATCGAGATCGTCACCAAGCCGATCGAGGGCGCGGGCGAGCGGGCCCCCGAGGTCGCCAAGGCGTACGTCGCCGAGCTGCGCGAGCTCATCAGGGCGCTCGGCGTCTCCGAGGCCCGTATGGAGATGGGCCAGATGCGCTGCGACGTGAACCTGTCGCTGCGCCCGAACGGCACCTCGAAGTTCGGCACCCGCAGCGAGACGAAGAACGTCAACTCGCTGCGTTCGGTCGAGCGTGCGGCCCGCTTCGAGATCCAGCGGCATGCCGCGGTGCTCTCGTCCGGCGGCACGATCATCCAGGAGACCCGCCACTTCCACGAGGAGGACGGCTCCACGACGTCGGGCCGGGTCAAGGAGGAGGCGGAGGACTACCGCTACTTCCCCGAGCCCGACCTGGTCCCGGTCGCGCCGTCGCGTGAGTGGGTCGAGGAGCTGCGTGGCACGCTGCCCGAGCTGCCGCGGGTGCGCCGCAACAGGCTCCGCGAGGAGTGGGGCATCTCGGAGCACGACATGCAGTCGATCCTCAACGCGGGTGCGGTCGACCTGATCGTCGCGACGATCGACGCGGGCGCCCCGGCCGACCAGGCCCGCAAGTGGTGGATGGGTGAACTGGCCCGTAACGCCAACGAGTCGGGCAAGGGCCTGGACGCCCTGGCGATCACCCCGGCGCAGGTTGCCCGGGTGACGGCGCTCGTCGCGTCCGGCGACCTGAACGACAAGCTGGCCCGCCAGGTGATCGAGGGCGTGCTCGCGGGCGAGGGCGACCCGGACACGGTCGTGGAGAAGCGCGGTCTGAAGGTCGTCTCGGACGAGGGCGCGCTCGGCGCGGCCGTCGACGAGGCGATCGCGGGCAACGCTGCGATCGCCGACAAGATCCGCGGCGGCAAGGTCGCGGCGGTCGGCGCGCTCGTCGGCGCGGTCATGAAGACGACCCGCGGTCAGGCGGACGCGGCGCGCGTCAAGCAGCTGATCCTGGAGAAGCTCGGCGTGTCCGAGGGCTGACGGACTCCGCAGTCGTGACGAGGGGCGGTGCGCACCGAGGGTGCGCACCGCCCCCTCGCCCTTCGCGCCCGGCCTCTTCGGCCGTCCGCCCGTGCCTGACACGACCCGCCGGCCCGGTGGTCGCGGCACCGCCCCTGCTGCGCCGCGCACCGCACGAGTGAGCGGCCGCACGGGGCCGTGACCGATCATCCGCCCGTCCGTTGCTCACGGCATGACCACAGCACAGCGCGTATTCGCCGCCCTTGCCCTCGCCACCGGTGCGGGCGCCCTTGCCGCCCCCGCCGCGAGCGCGGCCACTCCCGCGGAGCTTCCCCAGGCCGTGTCGGTGATGGGCGAACTCGACTCCCTCGCGGCCGACTCGGTCAACCCCGAGCACCGCAGTGAACTGCCGACCCCCTCCCAGCAGCTCGCCGGGCTGAACCGGCTGGCCGGAGTGCCGAACGACCTGGCCCCGCTCACCGGTCAACTCGCGCCCGTGGCAGGGCTGCTCGGCTGACCGGCCGACCGCGGCGTCAGTGGCGTATGCCCAGGCCGGGCAGCCACATTTCGCCGCGGTCCTTGCAGTTGACGTCCCTGGCACGCAGCTCCTCCGGCTCCGTCGTGCCGCGGGCCCGCAGCTCGGCGACGACCAGCGCGGCCACGGCCGCCGCGTCCGCCCGCTCCGGTGCGGCGAACTCCGTCTGCCACCAGCCCCGGTCCCGGGACTGCCAGCCGCGGGCGCGCAACTGCTGCGCGCGCTCCTCGTTGTCCCGGCCGTCGCGGTCGTCGATCGATGCGTACAGACCGTCCTCGATGCTGTACGAGACGATCAGGCGACGGCCGCGGTCGGCGGAGCTCGTCAGGCAGAGACTGGTCCAGTCCGTGCCGACCTGCACCGGCAGTTGTTCGGCCCAGGACGCGACGAGCAGCTCGAGACTGTTCCGGAAGTGGTCGAGGGTCGCGGCCAGGCGGGCGGCAGGGCGGGCCGGCGGGCGCTCACCGGGGCCGCCGCGGTCCAGCTGCCAGACGTACGGCAGGAAGTCGAAGCCGTGCGGTGCGTCGCCCGCCCAGGCGCCGCCCCACTCGAACGTCCGGTGCTCCTCGCTCTCCAGCACCTGGGTCTCGTGGACGGACAGGCCGACCTGCTGACGGTCGCCGCCGACCAGCACGGTCCTGCGGCTGTCACGCCAGCGGATGCTGGGGCCGTCCGACGATCCGCCGTACAGCGTCGGCTCGCCGATGCGGGCGACGATGGCCTCGTACACCCCGCGGAACGCCTCTCGCCGCTCGGCGAGGGACGCGCCCGGCTCGTGGACGAGCACCGGAACGGGTGCCCGGCCCAGATGCGGGCCGGGTGCTTCGTGGAGCATGCGGGCGAACTCCGCGGCGTCCGCGGGCGTCAGTGCCGTCTGATGGTTCCCCCTGTTTTCCATATCGGCCATCGTGCCAGCCGCCACCGACAAATCCGGTCGGTCCCGGGGACCCGGCCGATTCCTGCCGCTGCTCACCGGTTGGCATGTCCATACCATGATGAGGGTGGCGGAGCGGACGGACGCGGACCCATGGACGTTCACCGGTGCGCCGTGCCCCCGACCCGTCGAGGCCACTCCGCCTCATTACGGTCCGGGCTGCAACACTGCATTCAGGAGGATCACTTGTCCAAGGACATGTCACGACGGCGTCTGCTCGCACTCGGCAGCGGAGTCGTCGGCGCAGCGGCCACCGGCTCCCTGCTCCCGCCGTCCCTGCAGGCCGCCCTCGCCGCGGAACCGCCCTCCGGCGGGCTGGACTCCGTGCGCCACGTGGTCATCCTCATGCAGGAGAACCGATCGTTCGACCACTACTTCGGCAGCCTGCGCGGCGTTCGTGGCTTCGGCGACCGCAACGCAGTCGAACTGCCCTCCGGCGAGCCGGTCTTCGCGCAGCCCCGCACCCCGGCCGGCACCGTGCTCCCGTTCCCCGTACGGGACGCCGCCGAGGCACAGAAGAAGGACCTCCAGTACATAGGCGACCTCGACCACTCCTGGAGCGGTGGCGCCAAGGCATGGCGCGACGGCTGGATGGACGGCTGGGTCTCGGCCAAGACGGCCGCCACCATGGCGTACTACGACCGCCGCGACCTGCCGCTGCACTACGAGCTCGCGGACACCTTCACCATCTGCGACGCCTATCACTCGTCCACCCACACCTCCACGAGCCCCAACCGCAATCACCTGTGGAGCGGCTGGACCGGGTACGAGGCCGACGGCAGCAGGGCCGTGACGAACGCGGCGTACGCCGAGGGCACCCATCCCGGCTATCCGTGGCCCACCTATGCGGAGCGCCTGGAGAAGGCCGGCCGCAGCTGGAAGACGTACAGCGAGTGGGAGAACTTCACCGACAACAACATCGAGTTCTTCACCGCCTTCAAGAAGATCGCGCGCAAGGCCCTGTCCGGGGCGGGCGACTTCACCTACATGGAAGCCTTCTACGCGAAGGTGCGCGAGACCCCGGACGACGCCGAGCGGGCCCGGCTGCTGGCCGCGCTGGAAGAGGGCGTGGCAGCGCTGACGCCCGCCGAGCGCTCCCTCTTCGAGCGCGGGCTCCGGCGCGTGGAGACCGGCCGTCTCGCCGACGCCTTCCGGGCCGACGTCGCCGCGGGCACCCTGCCCGAGGTCTCCTACCTGGTGCCGTCCGCGGTCGACTCCGAGCACCCCGGCGCCTCCTCGCCGATCGCGTCCGCCTCCCTCGTCTACAAGGTGCTCGACGCACTCGCCTCCCACCCCGAGGTGTGGCGGCACACCGTCGTACTGATCAACTACGACGAGAACGACGGCTTCTTCGACCACGTCCCGCCGCCGGTCCCGCCCGCCGGCACCACCGAGGAGCGCTGGCAGGGCCTGCCCACCGGCCTCGGCATACGCGTCCCGATGCTCGTCGTGTCGCCCTGGTCGGTCGGCGGCTACGTCTGCTCCGAGGTCTTCGACCACACGTCGGTGATCAGACTGCTGGAGCGATGGACCGGCATCCAGGAGCCCAACATCACGCGCTGGCGCCGCACCGTCACCGGCGACCTCACCTCCGCGTTCGACTTCCGGCGCGGCAGGCCGCAGCCGGAGGTCGAGCAGCCGGGGCCCGTCCCGCCGTTCACCGGACGCTGGCGCCCGGTGCCGCCCGCAGTGCAGCACATGCCCGTCCAGGAGCCCGGCACCCGCCCCGCGCGCGCCCTGCCGTACCAGCCCGACGCCCACGGCCGGGCCGAGGGGCGGACGTTCACCGTGACGCTGCGCAACACGGGACGCGCGAGCGCGCACTTCGCGCTCTACCCGTACGCCGGTGAGTTCGACGTTCCGCAGCACCAGGACGTGAGGGGCGAGGCGCAGTGGCGTGTGCCCCTCACCGGCGAGCGCTACCGGTTCACGATCACGGGCCCCAACGGCTTCCGGCGCGAGTTCGCCGGCCGTGCCGCGGGCGCCGCCGGGGTCACCTCCCGCATCGATCACCACGACCGGGACGTCCACCTCACGCTCCGCAACAGCGGCAGCGCGCCCGTCACGTTCACGGTCCGCCCCCTCGGCTATGTCGAGGATGCCGATCTGGGCGACTGGACCCGGACCGTCACCGTGAAGCCGGGGCGCAGCCGCACCGTCGTGCACTCGGCGGCCGACGCGCACGGCTGGTACGACGTCGAGGTGACCGCCGACGGCGACGAGGGCTTCCGCCGGCGGCTGATGGGCCACATCGAGAACGGGCGCGCCAGCGTCTCCGGCTGACACCCGGCCGCGTGGTGGTGCGCGGGAGCCGGCAGGCGAACGCTCCGGCTTGCGCGCACCCCCTGTGAGTAACCCCACGAATCGGGCAAAGGATCATGTTTGCCTGCGAGAGTGTCCCTCGCATGTCATGAGTTCTTTGCGGGCCGTTCCCGGTCAAAGATCCACGAACCACCCAGGGAGCAGGTCCGGTGGCAGCTATCGCACGGTGGTGCGTCAGGCACCGCCTCGTCGTTGTCCTGCTCTGGCTTCTCGCCCTCGGCGGCGTCGCGGCGGCGGCGGGCACCGCCGGATCGGCGTACTCAAACGACTACGAGGTCCCCGGCACCGAGTCCGGCCGCGCCACCAGCCTCCTGGAGGAGGGCTTCCACGGCCGCGGCGGCGACAGCGACACCATCGTCTGGCACACCGAGAACGGCAGCATCCGTGCCCCGGGCACCGAGCAACGCGTCTCCCAGATGCTCGACGAGGTCGCCGGGCTCGACGGCGTCGCCTCCGTCATCAGCCCCTACGGAAGTCAGGGCGGCGCACAGATCAGCGCCGACGGACGCACCGCGTACGCCGTCATCACCTTCGACCGCCAGGCCGACGACATTCCCGTGGCCCAGGCCAGGGCCGTCGTCGACACCGCCCAGGACGCCCGGTCCGACGACCTGCGGATCGAACTCGGCGGCAGCGCCATCGCCCTGACCGAGGCATCCGGCGGACATCTCGCCGAGATCGTCGGCGTGGCCGTCGCCGCCGTCGTCCTCTTCCTGGCGTTCGGCACACTCGCCGCCAGCCTGCTCCCCATCGCCACGGCACTGGTCTCGGTCGGCACCGCGTACGCCGGCATAGTGCTCCTCGGCCATGTCATGACCGTCGCCGACTTCGCGCCCATGCTCGGGCTGCTGATCGGCCTCGGGGTCGGCATCGACTACGCGCTGTTCATCGTCACCAGACACCGCAAGGGACTCAAACGCGGGCTTCCGGTCGCCGAGGCGGCGCGCGAGGCGGTGGCCACCACCGGCCGCGCGGTCGTCTTCGCCGGCGCCACCGTCTGCATCGCCCTCCTCGGGATGCTGATCCTGCGCCTGGGCTTCCTCAACGGTGTCGCGATCGCCGCCTCCCTGACCGTCGTCCTCACCGTCGCCGCGTCCGTCACCCTGCTGCCCGCGCTGCTCTCCTTCATCGGCATGCGCGCCCTCACCCCTCGCGAGCGGCGCCGACTGGCCAGGCGCGGGCCCCGGCCCGAACTGCCGACCGGCTTCGCCGCACGCTGGTCCGCCTTCGTCGAACGTCACCCCAAGCCCCTCGGTGCCGTCGCCGCCGTCGTGATGCTCGTGCTCGCGCTGCCGACGTTCTCGCTCCACCTCGGCACCTCCGACCAGGGCAACGGCCCGGCCACGGCCACCACCCGCCAGGCATACGACCTGCTCGCCGAGGGCTTCGGTCCCGGAGTCAACGGTCCGCTGACCGTTGTCGCCTCCCTCGACGGCGCGGACGACCGGCTCGCGATGGACCGGCTGCCCAGGATCCTGCACGCCACCGACGGCGTCGCCTCCGTCAGTCCCGTCGCCTACAACGGCAGCCGTGACACCGCGGTGCTCACCGTCGTACCGGCGTCCTCGCCCCAGTCCCGCGCGACGAGCGAACTGGTCGACAGACTGCGCACGGACGTGCTGCCCGCCGCGGAAGTGGACACCAGCCTGACCGCGCACGTGGGTGGTGTCACCGCGAGCTACGACGACTTCGCCGAGATCATCGTCGGCAAGCTCCCGCTGTTCGTCGGGGTCGTCATCGCGCTCGGCTGTCTGCTCCTGCTGCTCGCCTTCCGCTCCCTCGGTATCCCGCTGAAGGCGGCGGTGATGAACGTCGCCGCCGTCGCCTCCGCGTTCGGCGTCGTCGTCGCGATCTTCCAGTGGGGCTGGGGCAGCGAACTGCTCGGCCTCGGCCGCGCGGGACCGATCGAGCCCTTCCTCCCGGTGATCATGGTTTCGGTGCTCTTCGGGCTCTCCATGGACTACCAGGTCTTCCTCGTGAGCCGGATGTACGAGGAATGGCTGGAGACCGGTGACAACCGGCGTGCCGTGCGTATCGGCCTCGCCGAGACCAGCCGGGTCATCAACTCCGCGGCCGTGATCATGATCTCGGTCTTCCTCGCCTTCGTCCTCAGCGGCGACCGGGTCATCGCGATGTTCGGCATCGGCCTCGCGGCCGCCGTCGCGCTGGACGCCTTCGTCCTGCGCACCCTGCTCGTGCCCGCCCTCATGCACATGCTGGGCGGGGCGAACTGGTGGCTGCCGCGCGGACTGGACCGCCTGTTGCCGCGCATCAGCATCGAAAAGCCCGAGTACCGCGAGGCCGCCCGTGCGAAACTCCCCGTGCGGCGGACGAGCCGGGACGGGGAGCTCGTCCCCTGATCCTGGAGGAACGACGTGTTCGCACTGAGCCTGGGCAACGACGGAGCCGAACTGCGGCCGTTGGAACCGTGGCAGGCCGAGGAGTACTTCGCCCACATCGAGCGCGGTCGTGAGTTCATCGGCCGGTACATCGCGCTGGCGGACGTCGCCAAGGACGTCCCTTCCGCCCGCGCCTTCCTCCAGTCGTACGCGGACAAGGCCGCCGCCGACGCAGGACGCATCTACGGCATATGGCTGGACGGCACACTCGTCGGCGGAGTGCTCTTCCGCACCATGGACGTGACCGCGGGCACCTGCGAGGCGGGCTGCTGGCTGGAACCGTCCGCCGCGGGCCGCGGACTCGTCACCCGCGCCGCACAGCTGATCATCGACTGGGCGGTCGAGCAGCGCGGGATGCACCGGGTCGAATGGCAGGTGTCGTCCGCGAACAAGGCGAGCATCGCCGTCGCCGAGCGACTGGGGATGACGTACGAGGGCGCCCAGCGCGAGCGTTTCTCGTACCGGGGTGTACGGCACGACATGGAGATCTGGTCGGTGCTGGCCCCGGAGTGGCGCGAGCGGCGCACGGGGCAGCGTCAGGCTTGATGCTGCTCACGGGTGTCATCGTCGATTCGCCTGTTGTAATTAAGAGATCTCTCAGACAGGCCCCCTAGCGTGCCGTCAATGACTGCCAAGAACACCGAACAGACGACCGGCGTGCTCGACAAGCAGGAGCCGGGCGACGAGACGACCGACCAGGCCACTGAGGCGGCCGAGGGCAACGAGCAGCACACGGGGGACAAGGACCACCGGGGCGCGAACACGGCAGCGGCCGAGGACCGGGTCGACGATGCGGACGACAGCGAGGAGACCTACGGCGACATCGAGCCGGCGCCGGGGCCCGGCACCGGCATCAAGTCCGCCGCCGCGTCCGTCGTCGCTGCCGGTCTCGGCATCGTGGCCCTCAGCGGAAGCTGGGTCGGCAAGGTCGCGGCAGAGCGCCAGGGGCTCGTCGGACAGATCGAGACGGCCCAGGGCGGCACCCCCGCCCAGCAGATCTCCGCGATCTACGCGGACGCCTGGCACACCACCGCCCTCGTCGACGGGATCTTCGCCCTGCTCGCGCTGATCGTCGGCGTCGCCGTCCTGACCCTGCCGCGCAAGCACGGCTGGGTCCGCGCTGTCGCCGCGGCCGGAGCCGTACTCGGCGCCCTCGGGCTGGTCGCCTCGGCCGGGATGTACTTCGACCTCTTCCTGGCGCTGCCGAGCACCGGCTCGTAGGGACACGAAAACCGGTGGGGTGCGGGCCGGGCCGGGTGCTGCAATACCCGGATGGATCACCAGACCACGCTCGCGCTCTTCGACAGTCAGATACGCCGCCGGTCCGCGGACCCCGGACAGCTCGCCGGGCGGGTGCGGCGGACGGCCGATGAAGGTGACGGCTGGTCCGGCGTGCTCTGGTCGGGGCTCACCGCGGACACCGCCGACGCGGAGATCGCCGAACAGGTGCGGTACTTCACCGGGCTCGGCCGGGCCTTCGAGTGGAAGCTGTACGACTACGACAGCCCCGCCGACCTGGGCGACAGGCTGCTGGCGGCCGGATTCGTCCCCGAGCCGGTCGAGACGCTGATGATCGCCGAGGTGAGCGAACTCCCCGTGTCCGCCGGGCTCCCCGAGGGCGTCCGTCTCGAACGGGTCACCGACGCGGCGGGCGTGGACCTCGTGGCACAGGCGCACGAGGCCGCGTTCGGCACCGACAGCGCGTGGCTGCGCAGCGGGCTGCTCAGGCAGCTCGCCGAGTCCCCCGACTCGGTCGTCGTCACGGTCGCCATGGCCGGCGACCTGCCGGTGTCCTCGGCCCGCATCGAGTTCACCCCGGGCACGGACTTCGCCGGGCTCTGGGGCGGCGGCACCCACCCCGACTGGCGCGGCCGCGGTATCTACCGGGCCCTGGTCGCCCACCGCGTCCGGATCGCGGCCGAGCGGGGTGTGCGGTATCTGCAGGTCGACGCGTCGGACGACAGCAGGCCCATCCTGCGGCGTCTCGGCTTCGCACAGCTGTGCACCACGACGCCCTACGTCCACCGGCCCCCGGTGGTTGGATGAGGGGACTGCAGGCTTCCGGAGTTGGGGGATGAACCGTGCACTTCCGTGAGGTGGTCGACCGCCTCGACCGCTGGCTTCAGACCCACGCCCGCCACGACTTACGGCTCTCAACCCGCCCGCCACGCCGGGGGAGATCGCTGCCGTCGCCGAGAACCGGTTCCCCCTCGACCCCGACCTCGGTGCCTGGCTCGGCGCGCACAACGGGGTCTCCACCTGCATGCGGCACAGTGGGCCCGGCGGTTTCCTGCCCGGCGGTTTCTACCTGTTGGACGCCGAGAGCATGCGGCTGGGCCAGCGCGACATGGAGAACGACGTCGCCTGGAGCGTCGAGGACGAGAGCGTGGACCTCGTCGTCGGCAGAAGCGCGCACGTGAAGTGGGTGCCCTTCGGCAGGACGCACGTCGGCACACTGCTCGTCGTCGACCACAGGGAGGGCGAGAGCCGCGGCGCGGTCCTGGAGATCGACGAGGACCTGGAACTGTGGGGCGAGCCCCGGTGGGCGAGCCTGTCGGAGATGTTCCGGGCGACGCTGGAGTCGCTGGAGACCGGACAGCCGCTCACGGCAGCGACGGGGGAGGAGATCACCCCCGAGGTCGTCACGGAATCCGACGGTACGCCGCAGATCATCTGGCGCTGAAGCGCAGTCCGGCCGCCTCCGGGCAGCGCGCCGCGACAGGCGGGGGCCCGGCTCGGCCGGGCCCCCGCCCTTTCGCCTCTCAGCCCGCGGTCATGGGCGGCGGATGATGCAGACGTCGTTCACATTGCATCCTTCGACCCCCGGCACCTCCATGTAGAAGGGGCCGCCGTCCAGCACACGTGCCTTGGTGTAGAAGCCGGACGTGTTCAGGTATCCCTTGACGGCTTGGTCCACCGCCCATTCCACCTAGCGCGGCTTGGGCTGCATGGCCTGATTGCGGGGATCGTTGCGCGGCACCGAGCACGTGCGCTCGTCCTCTACCGGATCGTTGGGCGAAGCGGCCGCCGCGACCTTGCGAGTGGTGCCGGGTGGGGCCTTGGCGCCGGCCGTGACACCGGGGGAGAGGTCGCGGCCCTGCGCCTGGTGGCGCGAGCGGCGCTCGGCCGGGTCCACGGTGAACGTCGTCCGGCGGCCGCTGTCACGCACGGTCATGGCCACCTTCACGGGCCGGGAGGCGAATGCCTCCCCCGGCTGGACGAGCGTTCCCCTGCCGTCCCCGCGGTGCCGTCCTTGGCAGGTACTCCGGAAGTGAGCTGCCCCTTGACGCGGACCGGTGCGCTCAGCCGGCCGGTCGCCGCGTCGAGGCGCAGCAGCCGTGTGCCGGAGGTGTCCTCGTCACCGGACTGGGTCAGCACGGCCTGTTCGCCGGCGCCGCACCCCGGGTTGTAGTACGACAGCGAGGTCTTGACGCCGAGCTTGGTCACCTTGCCGGTGTCCAGCTGCACCACGGCGGTGAAGCCGCCCCTGGCCATCAGCGTGGGCTTGTTGGTGAAGGTCCGCGGCGCGTACACCACGACCGCGCGCTTGCCGGACGCGGTGACACACACATTGCCGATCCACGCGTCGGCGTCGAAACCCGGCTCCGAGAGGGAGGCGGCAGTACGCCAGGCGTACCCGTCCTTCTCCCGGGCGGTCAGGATGTGGAACCCGTCGGCGTCGCCCGATGTGGTCCACGCCAGGTCGGGTGACGCCTTCCAGTCCTTGCCCAATACGGCCGCGCGTTGCGCCGTGGGCACCTGGGAGGGGTGCACCTGCGTGGCGGCCGGGCGGGGGCCGGCTGTCCGTTCGGTGGACCGCGCGTCGGCGGCCTGTGCCGATGCCTGTATCAGTCCGGCGAGTACCGCGCCTGCGGCTGCCGCCGCCAAAGGCGCCCGCGCTCTTCGTCTCGAATACAACACTGCTCCTTCGATCGATCGTGCCGCGCCGAACGGCGCGGCATCCCGGCCCGGCCTCGGCGGTACCGCCTTCTCCGGGTGGGAAGTTCTGTGGAAGCCGACCGGCTCGGGTGCCGTCGGCTCGGCGCTGCCGCCGGGGCACTCGTACGCGGCCGGTGCTGTCCGGTCCGCCCAGGCACCTGTGAAGCACGGTCATGGCGGGGACCTGCCAAGAGCGGGTTCGTGGGAGGCCGCAGGCGCCTTCCGCGGTTCCGTCAGGACGTCGCGAAGTGCGTGGCGCGGTGGCCGGACTCAGATGGTCGGGAGGCGGGCGGTGCCGAGGTGCGGCGGGGCCTTCGACGGCCCGCGGCAAAGGAGCCGTCGGCGCGGCGGCGCGTCCTCAGCCACCCGCGCGGCACGCAGCATCGTGAGTACCCGGCAACTTCCAGCCCCGTTCGTCAGGATCGCTGAACGCGCGCAGCCGAAGGCGTCCCGTTCCGCCGGCACGACAGATGCGTGCGCGGATCCGGGGAGGCGTGCTGCCCAGGCGGCGCCTTGATCCTACTCATGAGGGGCAGGCCCGGCGTGCTCCATTTTCCCGTCGTCCAGGGCCAGTTGGGCGCTTCGCAGGCAAGAACGGCACCGTGAATGCACGGGCCCAGGGCCCCTGATCCGGACGGGGTCCTAAGGCCCCGCCTCTTCGACGGGGCGAAGTCCTAAGGCTCTGCCTCTTCGACAGGGCGAGGTCCTAAGGCCCCCGCCCTGTCGAAGATGCGGCAGGCGCCTCATGCGGGACCCCCGCCTGGGAGACCAAAGTCGAGGCATCGGCACAGCCGATGCCCTCCCGGGGGACACCGGGACCGAACCGACGAGGAGCACCCCATGCAGCACCCCGACATCCTGGAACTGCGCCGTGCCGACCTGATCCGCGAGGCCGAGCACGCCCGCCTCGCCCGGGAGGCGCGCGCCGCGCGCCGCGCCGCCCGGGGAGCGCGGCGGTCGAAACGGAGCGGTGGGACAGGACCACCCTCCCGCCTTCGCTTCGCCCACGCGGCCTGAACCGCGGTGCGGCCCTTCACCACCGGCCGTGCCGGTGCTCCGCACGGCTGTGCGATGCTCGACGCTGTGGAGACCAGGTCCGTAAGCCCGGTGTTCGTCGGCAGGGCCGGCGAGCTGGCACTGCTCACCGATGCGCTCGGCCGTGTCGCCGGCAGCTCGTCCCCGGAAGCGGGCACCGGGGGCGAGCCGCTGGCGTACCTCGTCGGCGGTGAGGCGGGCGTCGGCAAGACCCGGCTCACCGAGGAGCTGGTGAGCGAGGCACGCCGCCGTGGGGCCGTCGTCGCCGTCGGCGGCTGCGTCGAGATCGGTGCCGACGAGCTGCCGTTCGCTGCGTTCTCCACCGCGCTGCGCGCCCTGCACCGGCTGCTGCCCGGAGAGCTGGCGGAGGCCGCGGAGGGCCAGGAGGAGGAACTGGCGCGGCTGTTGCCCGAGCTGGGCCCGGCCACCCGCGGCGCCTCCGGCCGGCACGACGAGGAGGGCATGGCCCGCCTCTTCGAACTCACCGCGCGTCTGCTGGAACGGCTCGCCGCGGACCGAACGGTCGTCCTGGTGCTGGAGGACCTCCACTGGGCAGGTGCCTCCACCCGCCATCTGCTCGCCTACCTCTTCCGCACACTGCGCAGCGGCAGGCTCCTCCTCGTCGCCACTTACCGCTCCGACGATGTGCACCGCCGGCATCCGCTGCGTCCCCTGCTCGCCGAGCTCGACCGCACCCGCCATGTCCAGCGCATCGAGCTCACCCGCTTCACCCGCGACGAGGTCGGCCGGCAGATGGCCGGCATCCTCGCCGACGAACCGGCGCCCGCCCTCGTCGACCGCATCTTCGAACGCTCCGACGGCAACGCCTTCTTCGTCGAGGAACTCGCTGCCAGCATCAGCGACGACTTCTGCTCGGGACTGCCCGATTCGTTGCGCGACATCCTGCTCGTCCGCGTCGAGGCGCTGCCCGAGGACGCCCAGCGCGTCGCACGTGTCGTCGCCGAGGGGGGCTCCACCGTCGAGCACGGGCTGCTGCACGCCGTCGCCGGGCTGCCCGACGACGACCTCGACGAGGCGCTGCGGGCCGCCGTCGGCGCGAACATCCTCCTCGCCACATCCGACGGCGACGGCTACCGCTTCCGCCACTCCCTGGCCCGCGAGGCCGTCAGCGACGATCTGCTGCCGGGCGAGCGCTCCCGGCTCAACCGCCGCTACGCCCAGGCCCTGGAGGCCGCACCCGGGCTCGTGCGCGAGGACGAGCGTGTCATGCGTCTGGCCACCTACTGGTACCGCGCCAACGACGCCGCCAAGGCCCTGCCCGCCGTGCTCGACGCCTCCGTGGAGGCCCGGCGCCGCCACGCCTACGCGGAACAACTGCGGCTGCTGGAGCGGGCGATGGAGCTGTGGGACTCGGCTCCGGAAGAGGTACGCGAACAACTGCGCCCCACCGACCAGGCCGAGGCCCACCACCCCCTCACGTTCGGCAGGGCAGGCTCCGGCGACCCGGCCGCGACGCCGCTGAGCTACCTCGACCTGATGGCCGAGGCCGCGGTGGCCGGCCGCTTCTGCGGCGAACGCGAACGCGCCCTGAAGATCACCAAGCGCGGGGAGCGGCTCGCCCGTGCCGAGGGCGAGGACGTGCGCGCCGCGTGGTTCCTCGTCCAGCGCTCCCGGCTGGTCTCGGCTCTCGGGCGCGGTGACGGATGGGCCGAACTGAGCGCGGCCCAGGACCTCGTCCGCGGTCTGCCGCCGTCCGCCGTGCATGCCGAGGTCCTCGCGGAGGCGGCGGTGTGGGGCATGCTGCACGAGCCGGGGCACGAAAGCCTGGTGACCGCCGAACGCGCCGTGGAATACGCGCGCATGCTCGACGACGAGGACACCGAACTGCGTGCTCGCCTCACCCTCGGCAGTCTCATGGTCGACGCGGGCGACGTCGAGGGCGGCCTCGCGGAGATGTACGAGGTGATGCGCCGGGCCCTGGCACTCGAACTTCCCGCGCACATCGGCCACAGCCATGTGAACCTGCCGTCGGTGCTGGAGAACGTCGGCCGTTCGCAGGAGGCCGTCTGCCTCCTGGTCGACGGTGTGGTGCTGGCCCAGAAATACAGCCTGGTCGACAGCGAGGCATGGATCACCAACAACCTGGCGGAGTCGTACCACACCCTCGGGCGATGGAACGAGTCGCAGCGGAGCGCCGAACACGCCCTCCGTATCTCGCTGAGCCCCAAACCCCGCGGACACGCCTGCGCCTTGCTCGCCCGCCTTGCGGTGGCCCGAGGAGACACCGCACGGGCCGCCGAACTGCTGAGCCTCGCCCATGAGCACTTCGGTCCGAACGACCCGGTGCCCCAGGTCACCCTCCCGATGACCACGATCGCGCTGCACATCGCCGCCGCCCAGGGGCGGGTGAGCGATGCCCGGGCCGATCTGCAGCGCGTCGTCGAGGCCGGCTTCCCGCCCGGCACGCAGTGCTACGCCTGGCCGTTGCTCGTGACCGCGGCCACCCTCGAGGCGGACACCCGCGGACTGCCCTCCGCAGAGCCCGGCCGAGCCGAGTCGATCGAACGGATCCGCAAGGCAGCGAGCCCGCTCGTCACCTCCGCACCCGTATGGGGCGCGCACGAACTCTGGGTCCGTGCGGAACTGCTGCGCGCACAGGGCAGCGACACCACCGACGACTGGGAGCGGGCGGCCGAGGCCTTCGGGTCGCTGGAACGTCCCCACGATCTCGCCCGGATCCAGCTGCGCCTGGCGGAGTCACTGCTGGGCGCCGCCGGACCGGGAGCGGGGGACCTTGGCCGTGTCCGGGCGGCCGGACTCCTGCGGACGGCACACACAACGGTCCGTGAACTCGCTGCCCGCCCGGTGGCCGAGGACATCGAACTCCTCGCCCGCCGCGCCCGCGTCGACCTCGCCGGTGACACCGGCGCGCAGGCCGCGCATGCCGCTCCCGAGGAGCCACCGGCCGGGACCGGTCTCGGGCTCACCCCACGTGAACTGGACGTCCTGCGACTGGTCGCCGTCGGCCACAGCAATCGCCGCATCGCCGAGGAGCTCTACATCTCGCCGAAGACTGCGAGTGTCCATGTGTCCAACATCCTGGCCAAGCTCGGTGTCTCGGGCCGCGGCGAGGCAGCCGCTCTCGCCCACCGGATGCGGCTGTTCACCGATCTGCTGGAAGGGGCGACGGCTCATCCGGACGGGGCTCCTGTGTCACCCGGATCGTGACCTTGCCCGAGGCGAGGTCTATCGGGCCGCTCCCCGGGTCGTTGTCCCCGACGTCGGTGCGCGTCAGCGCCAGGCGGTGGCGCTCCTCGTCGGTATGTTTGCGACCCGGCGAGAAGAACTCCTCGAAAACGTTGAACACCCGCCGACCACCCCCTACTTCACCTCCAGACGGAGGATCCTGTCGTCACCCGGTTCGGGTGTGCCCCGGGTGTCCGTCTCGCTGGTGACGAGCAGGAGCTCGCCCCCGTCCGTCGGCAGCACGGTGCGCAGACGGCCGTACTCCTCTTCGAGGAACTCCTGGGGCTCCGCGGAAGGTTCCGCTCCGGCCAGCGGGATGCGCCAGAGCCGCTCACCACGCAGCCCGGCCATCCAGATCGACCCCTCGGCAAAGGCGATACCGCTCGGCGAGGCGTCCTCCGTCCGCCACTGCGCGACCGGATCGACGAAGCCCGCCTTGCCCGCCTCGCCCTCGACCTCCGGCCAGCCGTAGTTCTTCCCCGGCTCGATCAGATTCAGCTCGTCCCACGTGTTCTGCCCGAACTCGGCGGCCCACAGCCGCTTCTCCGAGTCCCACGCGAGGCCCTGCACATTGCGGTGGCCGTACGAATACACCACCGAGTCGGCCTCGGGATTGCCGTGCACCGGCTGTCCGTCCGGGGTCATCCGGAGG
The DNA here is from genome assembly GCF_056436245.1 of Streptomyces sp. NPDC043812. Classification (NCBI taxonomy): domain Bacteria; kingdom Bacillati; phylum Actinomycetota; class Actinomycetes; order Kitasatosporales; family Streptomycetaceae; genus Streptomyces; species Streptomyces sp. NPDC043812. Next base: position 49,857 of record NZ_JBWKCY010000012.1, on the reverse strand, counting down.
ATCTTGCCGCCCAGCGACTCCTTGTCCTGCGCCAGCCCCGTGTCGCCTGTCTCGCCCGTGCCCGCGTAGAGCATCTTGTCCGGGCCGAACGCGATCCGTCCGCCGTTGTGGATCCTGCCCTTGGGGATGCCCCGCAGCACCGTGTCCGGCGCGCCCAACTGCTGACCGGCGGGCTTCCGCTCGTCGTACAGCATGCGGGCGATGCGATTGTCCGACGCGGTGGTGAAGTAGGCGTAGACCTGGCCGTCGGAAGCGAACGAGGGGGAGACCGCCAGGCCCAGGAGACCGCCCTCGCCGCCGGGCTCGACGCCCGGCACAGAGCCGATCTCGGTCTTCTTGCCGCCGTCCGCGGCCACCCGCGTGATCGTCCCCTCGTCCCGGGACGCGACCAGCAGATCGCCGTCGGGCAGTGCGGCGACACCCCAGGGCGACTCCAGGCCCTCGGTCAGCGTCGACACCACCTTCACGGAGCCCTTGGCCGGCGGACCCTTCGGCCGGGCGGCCTCGCCCGTGGGGCTGCCCGGGGGTGAGGTGGATTTCGAGGAGGACGCGGCGGCGCCGTCCGCCGGATCCTTCCCCTCGCCCGAGGAGCACCCGGCCGTGAGGACGAGCACGGCGGCGGCCACGACGGCCGTCATTGCTGGACGGTGCACGGTGGTGATCCCTTCGACGGCTGCTTGGGCTGCCCGGAGAGCCGGGTGAACTGCCTGACTACTGTTCTTACACCGCAGCCCGCGGCGAGGTTCCCGATCTTCGAGAAGCATTCCATCGGCCGGCCGGGAGAACAGTCCGCCAAGCCGGGGCCCGCCCCATGCCGTGTCTCGCGGTCCCTGGCCGGGCCACGGCCTCCACTCCGGCCCGGATCCGGCGGACATGCCCTGGCTCCTGTCGCCCTAGCTAGTCCCAGGATCCCAACGCCCCCGGAAGTGCCGCGATCTCCGCGAGGTCCCGGCCGGTCAGCGTCAGATCCGCCGCGCCCGCGTTCTCCACCGCCCACTGCGGGCGCTTCGTGCCCGGCAGCGGCACCACGTGCCGCCCCTGCCCCAGCACCCATGCCAGTGCCACTGTGGCCGGGGTCGTCGCCCCCGGGCCGTGCCGTGCGGCGACTCTCCGCAGTCCCGCGACCACCGGCTGGTTCGCCGCCATCATCTCGGCCGTGAACCGGGGATGCCGCGCCCGCACGTCGTCCGCCTCGAAGCCCTGCCCGGGGGTCAGCGTCCCGGTGAGGAAACCGTTCCCCAGCGGCATCGCCGCCAGGAAGCCCACCCCACGCGCCTCGCACCAGGGCAGCAGCCGCTCCAGAGCCTCGGGCGACCACACCGACAGCTCCGCCTCGACGGCGCTCACCGGGAAGACCTGTTGAACCCGCTCCAGTTGCCGGATCGTTCCTGCGTGCATGTCCGCGTCCGAACGACGGCCGGCCCGCGCCCCCACGGCACACAGCCCCAGCGCCCGGACCTTCCCCGCGGAGACGAGCTCCGCCATCGCGCCCCAGGTCTCCTCCACCGGTACCTCGGGGTCGGCACGGTGCAACTGGTAGAGGTCGATCACATCGGTCTGCAGCCGCCGCAGCGACGCGTCGCAGGCCCGTTTCACGTAGCCGGGGCGGCCGTTGGCGACCACATGCTGGTCCCCGACGAGCAGCCCCACCTTCGTCGACACGAAGGCGTCCGCGCGGCGGTTCCTCAGCGCCCGGCCGAGCAGCAGTTCATTGGTGAACGGTCCGTACATGTCCGCGGTGTCCAACAGGGTCGAACCGGCGTCCAGAGCCGCGTGCACGGTCCGCAGCGAACGTTCGCCGCGCTGCTCCGAACCGGTGTACGCCCAGCTCATCGGCATGCACCCGAGTCCGACGGCGCCCACGCCGAGGGCTGCCGCACCAAGGGTCCTGCGCTCCAACTCCCCCTACCTTCCGCTTGGCCGCGTCCTGGCCGCGTCCAAAGTAGCCAATGCGTGGCGGAGCTCTTCGCATAGCCTCCTGACCATGACTGCTGATGTGTGGCTGCCCATCCCGGCCGACGAGATCGACGGCCTTCCCGACCCCGCCGCAGCGGGTCTCACGTACCGCTTCTGGGACGGGGGTGCGGACTTCCCCGCCGACCCCGCCGACTGCGTCTTCTACGCCGTCCCGTACATGAGGGGCATGGAGGTCGCCATAAGGCCGCTGCCCGCCATGCGGTCCGTGCAGGTCGTCCAGACCCTCTCCGCCGGCACCGACCATGTGGCGCCGGGTCTCTCCTCACTTCCCGCGGGCATCCGCCTGTGCAACGCCAAGGGTGTGCACGAGGCGTCCACCGCCGAACTCACCCTCGCCCTGATCCTCGCCTCCCTGCGTGGCATCCCCGGGTTCGTGCGCGGCCAGGACGCGGAGGAATGGAGGTCCGGCTTCTATCCGGCACTCGCCGACAAGTCCGTGCTCATCGTCGGCTACGGCTCGATCGGTGCGGCCATCGAGGACCGGCTCGCGCCCTTCGAGTGCGCGCGGGTGGCGCGCGTCGCGCGCTCCGCCCGGACAACGGAGCGCGGCGAAGTGCGCGCACTCGCCGAGCTGCCGGAGCTGCTGCCGGCCGCGGACGTCGTCATCGTCTCCACGCCGTTGACGGAGCAGACGAAGGGCCTGGTGGGAGCCGATTTCCTGCACCGGATGAAGGACGGCGCGCTGTTGGTGAACGTCGCGCGCGGATCTGTCGTCGACACAAAGGCGCTGCTTGCAGAGCTGGAGAGCGGGCGGATCACCGCTGCGCTCGACGTGACCGATCCCGAGCCGCTGCCCGCGGGACACCCCCTCTGGCATGCCCGGGGCGTACTGATCAGCCCCCATGTCGGAGGCTCGACCTCGGCGTTCATGCCGCGGGCCAAGCGGCTGCTCGCCGATCAGCTCACCCGGTTCGCCGCGGGGGAGACCGTGCGCAACGTGGTGGTCACGACGGGCGATTGAGTGCCCGCCGCACCTTGTCCATAACTCTGTGGAGTCACTCGAATGCACCGCGTGCCCCCGTTGTCGCACGCCGTCACTGAGAGTAGAGGGCCTATGTCGCTGAGTGACGATATTGGTGTATCGTCCCGAGCTGGGGGCTGCGCCGGACGCGACGGGCGGTGCAGCAACGCGAACTGATTGCCGATCAGACCTGAGGGGGGCGACGGGCGATGCAGGGGCGATGGAAGAACGATCCGACGCGGCAGGGCCGCCCGCAGCGGTTTCCGGGTGCTCCGCCGCGGGGACCCGACCGGGCGACGCACACTCCGAGGAACCGGCCGCGGACAGTTCGTCCGCAGACCGTGACTGCACCGGCCGTACTGCCCCTGCGGGACCTGCCGGCCGCGCGCAGGACCCTCACCCATCCGGCACGGCCGCAGCCGCCGACCGCCCGCCCGACGGCGGTCCGGTGAGTGCGCCCGGGGCCTTGATGGCCCGCGAGTCCGCGCCCTCCGGCAACGGGATGTTCCCGCAGCTGACGGTCGCCTTCGTGTGCGCCGCGTACGGCGTGGGAGCCGCCTTCGGCTGGGGATCGCGCGGACTGGCGCTGTTCATGGGCGACTTCGGGCTGAGTGCTGCCGCGATGATCGCCGCCGTCTCCTGCTTCCTCTACGCGCGCACACCCCGCTGTCGTTTCCGGCCCGCCTGGCTGCTCTTCGCACTCTCGTCGCTGATGGCTTCGGCCGGGAACGCCGTGTGGGGCTGGTACGAGGTGGTGCTCGCCCGCGAGGTGCCGAGCCCCTCCGTCGCGGACCTGTTCTTCCTCTGCTTCGCGCCGCCTGCCATCGTCGGTCTCCTCGTCCTCGCCAAGCGCCCGGTCACCAGGGCCGGCTGGGTGTGCCTCGGGCTGGACGCGTGGCTGATCGGCGGTTCGCTGCTGACCCTGTCCTGGAGTCTCGCTCTCGCCCACACCGCGCACGCCACGGGCGAGAGCGTGGCCCCGGCCGCTCTCTCACTGGCCTATCCGCTGCTGGACATCGTGCTGGTCAGCATGGTGCTCGCGCTGCACTTCAGGCGTTCGTCCGCCAACCGCTCCGCCGTCAACACCGCGATCGCCGGGCTCGCCCTGACCGTCCTGTGCGACGCACTGTTCACCTCTCCGCTGCTGCGCGAGAGCTACCGCTCCGGCCAGCTCCTGGACGCCGGCTGGTTCGCCGGTTCGCTGCTGCTCGCGTACGCGCCCTGGGGTGCGTCGCGCAGGGCACCGGAGGCGGCGGCGCCTCCGCGCGGTCCCCGCCGGCCGGCCAGGCCCCTGATGGGCTCGCTGTCCGCCCTCACGCCGTATCTCGCCGCCGCCGTGTGCACCCTCGGAATCCTGTACAGCGTCACCGAGGGCCGCCGTGTCGACCGCGTCGTCGTGATCACAGGGTGCACCGTCGTCCTTGCCCTCGTCGTACGCCAGGGCATCATGCTCCTGGACAACATCGCACTCACGCACGAACTGGCGCAGAAGGAGAACCACTTCCGCTCCCTGGTGCAGGGCTCCAGCGATGTGATCATGATCGCCGCCTCCACCGGGGTGCTGCGCTATGTCTCACCCGCGGCCACCAAGGTCTACGGCCGCGACGCCGAGGAGCTCGTCGGCTCCGAACTGGCCTCGCTCATCCATCCCGAGGACCTCGGCCGTGTCGTGCACGAACTGCGGCGCTTCCTCACCGCCGGGTCGGCGGACGAGCCCACGATGCGCATGGAGTGCCGCTTCAGATCGGGCGGGGGCGACTGGCTCAATGTGGAGTCCACCGTCAGCCGCCACCAGGGCGGGCTGATCTTCAACAGCCGCGACGTCACCGAACGCGTCCGGCTGCAGGCCCAGTTGCAGCACAACGCCGAGCACGACCCGCTCACCGATCTGCCCAACCGCGCCCTGTTCACCGAGCGGGTGCGCGGCGCCCTCAGCGGCCGCAGAGCGGGTGATCCCGGCACCGCGGTGCTCTTCATCGACCTCGACGGTTTCAAGGGTGTCAACGACCGCCTCGGCCATCAGGTCGGCGACGAGCTGCTGATCCAGGCGGCCCGCCGACTGGCCGATTCCGTGCGGGCAGGGGACACCGCGGCCCGACTCGGCGGAGACGAGTTCGCCGCCCTCATCGTCGGCGACGGCACCCGCGACCAGAGCGCCCGCGAGCTCCAGATCCACGAGATCGCCGACCGGCTGCGGCTGATGCTCTCCCAGCCGTACCGCATCGACGGCGCCGAGGTGCGGGTGGCCGCCTCCATCGGGGTCGCGTTCGCCGAACCGGCGATGAGCCCCACCGACCTGATGCGCAACGCGGACCTCGCCATGTACCGCGCCAAGGCCGCCGGCAAGGACCGCGTCGAGCTGTACGCGCCGCAGATGCAGGCGGACGTGGTGCGCCGCACCGAGCTGGCTGCCCGGCTGCGCAGCGCCCTGCACGAGGGCGAGTTCGCGCTGCTCCACCAGCCCGTGGTGAGCCTGACCACCGGCCGGATCGCCGCCGTGTCCGCGCAGGGCCGTTGGCGGTCGGCGCAGGGCATCCTCTTCACGCCCGCCGAGTTCCTGCGCGTCGCCGAGGACGGCAACCGCACCGCCGAGCTCGGCCGCTGGCTGCTCGAAGAGGCCGTGGAGCAGGCCGCCGAGCGCAGCAGGCAGGGCCATCCCACCCCCGTGTCCGTCCGGCTGTCCGCCCGTCTGCTGCTCGACAGATCCCTGCCGCTCGGCTCGATCGAGGCGCTGCTCACCCGCCACCAGCTGCCCTCGGGCGCGCTGGTCATCGAGCTCGCGGACAGCGATCCGCGGATCTCCTTCGACGAACTGGAGCACCGGCTGGCCGCGCTGCGCAGACTGGGCGTGCGGATCGCGCTGGACGGCTTCGGCAGCGGTTACGCGGCGATCAACGCGCTGCGCAGGCTGCCCGTGGACGTCCTCAAGCTCGACCGCGGGCTGGTCGAGGGCGTCGTCGAGTCCGCCCGACTGCACAAGATCACCAGCGGTCTGCTCCGGATCGCCCGCGATCTCGGCATGCAGTCCGTGGCGGACGGTGTGGACGTGCCGGAGCAGGTGCTCGCCCTGCGCGCCATGGGCTGCACACACGGCCAGGGCATGGCGTTCTCCGGGCCGCTGGACGAGTATCGGCTGCGTCGTGCCCTGGCCAGGCACGAGTACCCGGTGCCGGGCGGGCTGGCGCAGCCGGTGCTGACCGGGGGCGTCTCGCCTGCACGCAATGGCTCAAATACTGAGACGCGCGTCCCACCCACTTGACAGTGACAGTGCGTCGGGGAGAGGGTCAGTGCCATGCGCACCCGAATTCTCGTACTTGGAAAGCGCGTCGGCTGAGCAGAGCCGCCCGACAGGCTCTGCGGACACCACCGACGCGCTCCCCTCGCTTGCCTCACGGCACGAGGGGTTTTTTGTTGCACCGGCTCGTACCGAACTCGTACCAAACCCTCGCAAAAACCCTCAGCATCGAGAAGAGAATGCCGATGACCGAGCAGGCCACCGGGGCCCACCATCCGCAGCCGCGGGCCCGTAGCGGCGGACAGCCGTCCGCCACCGTCGAACACGTCACGGGCGCGCAGTCCCTCATTCGCTCTCTCGAGGAAGTAGGGGCCGAGACGGTCTTCGGCATTCCGGGCGGTGCGATCCTCCCGGCGTACGACCCGATGATGGACTCCGCCAAGGTCCGCCACGTCCTGGTCCGCCACGAGCAGGGCGCCGGCCACGCGGCCACCGGCTACGCGCAGGCCACCGGCAAGGTCGGTGTCTGCATGGCCACCTCCGGCCCGGGTGCCACCAACCTGGTCACGCCGATCGCCGACGCGCACATGGACTCCGTGCCGCTCGTCGCGATCACCGGCCAGGTCGCCTCCAAGGCGATCGGCACCGACGCCTTCCAGGAGGCGGACATCTGCGGCATCACGATGCCGATCACCAAGCACAACTTCCTGGTCACCAAGGCCGAGGACATCCCGCGCACCATTGCCGAGGCGTTCCACATCGCCTCCACCGGCCGCCCGGGCCCGGTCCTGGTCGACATCGCCAAGGACGCACTCCAGGCGAAGACCGTCTTCAGCTGGCCGCCGCAGACGGACCTGCCCGGCTACCGGCCGGTCACCAAGCCGCACGCCAAGCAGATCCGTGAGGCGGCCAAGCTGATCACCGCCGCCAAGCGCCCGGTCCTGTACGTCGGCGGCGGCGTCCTCAAGGCCGGTGCCACCGGCGAGCTGAAGGTTCTCGCCGAGCTCACCGGAGCCCCCGTCACCACCACCCTGATGGCGCTGGGCGCGTTCCCCGACAGCCACCCGCTGCACGTGGGAATGCCGGGCATGCACGGTGCGGTCACCGCCGTCACCGCGCTGCAGAAGGCCGACCTGATCGTCGCCCTCGGAGCCCGCTTCGACGACCGCGTCACCGGCAAGCTGGACAGCTTCGCCCCGTACGCCAAGATCGTCCACGCCGACATCGACCCGGCCGAGATCGGCAAGAACCGCACCGCCGACGTCCCGATCGTCGGCGACGCCCGCGAGGTCATCGCCGACCTGGTCCAGGCCGTCCAGGCCGAGCACAGCGACGGCAACACCGGTGACTACAGCGCCTGGTGGAAGGACCTCAACCGCTGGCGCGAGACGTACCCGCTCGGCTACGACCAGCCCGACGACGGCAGCCTCGCACCGCAGCAGGTCATCCAGCGCATCGGCGAACTCGCGCCCGAGGGCACGATCTTCGCCGCGGGCGTCGGCCAGCACCAGATGTGGGCCGCCCACTTCATCGACTACGAGAAGCCCGCCACGTGGCTCAACTCCGGCGGCGCCGGGACGATGGGCTACGCGGTCCCGGCCGCGATGGGTGCCAAGGCCGGCAAGCCCGGCCGCACGGTCTGGGCGATCGACGGCGACGGCTGCTTCCAGATGACCAACCAGGAGCTCACCACCTGCGCCCTGAACAACATCCCGATCAAGGTCGCGATCATCAACAACGGCGCCCTCGGGATGGTCCGCCAGTGGCAGACCCTCTTCTACAACCAGCGCTACTCCAACACGGTGCTGCACTCCGGCCCCGACGCCGACGGCAAGCAGCCGAGCGCAGGCACCCGCGTCCCGGACTTCGTCAAGCTGTCGGAGGCGATGGGCTGCCACGCCATCCGCTGCGAGTCCCCGGACGACCTCGACAGGGTCATCGCCGAGGCCAACGCCATCAACGACCGCCCGGTCGTCGTGGACTTCATCGTCCACGAGGACGCCCAGGTGTGGCCGATGGTCGCCGCAGGCACGTCCAACGACGAGGTCATGGCCGCCCGTGGTGTGCGCCCCGACTTCGGCGACAACGAAGACGACTGAGAGCCGTAGGAAGAGGAACGACGCACATGTCCAAGCACACGCTCTCCGTCCTGGTGGAGAACACCCCCGGCATCCTGGCCAGGATCGCCGCCCTGTTCTCCCGCCGCGGCTTCAACATCGACTCGCTCGCCGTCGGTGTCACCGAGCACCCCGACATCTCCCGGATCACCATCGTGGTCAATGTCGAGGACCTTCCTCTGGAGCAGGTGACGAAGCAGCTCAACAAGCTCGTCAACGTGCTGAAGATCGTCGAACTCGAGCCGGGGTCCGCCATCCAGCGCGAACTCGTGCTGGTGAAGGTCCGCGCCGACAACGAGACCCGCTCCCAGATCGTGGAGATCGTCCAGCTGTTCCGCGCCAAGACCGTCGACGTCTCGCCCGAGGCCGTCACGATCGAGGCCACCGGTTCGAGTGACAAGCTGGAGGCGATGCTCAAGATGCTGGAGCAGTTCGGCATCAAGGAGCTCGTCCAGTCCGGCACGATCGCCATAGGGCGTGGCGCCCGGTCCATCACGGACCGCTCGCTGCGGGCCCTGGACCGTTCCGCGTAACGCCGGCGTTCTCGCCTGGCGAGACCCCGAAACTTCCCTGACCACTCCCGCCGTACGGTGGGACGCAACACCAGCACTCCAAGGAGAATCCCAGTGGCCGAGCTGTTCTACGACGACGACGCCGACCTGTCCATCATCCAGAACCGCAAGGTCGCGGTCATCGGTTACGGCAGCCAGGGCCACGCCCACGCGCTGTCGCTGCGTGACTCGGGTGTCGACGTCCGTGTCGGTCTGCACGAGGGCTCCAAGTCCAAGGCCAAGGCCGAGGAGCAGGGTCTGCGCGTCGTGACGCCCGCCGAGGCCGCCGCCGAGGCCGACGTCATCATGATCCTCGTCCCGGACCCGATCCAGGCCCAGGTCTACGAGGAGTCGATCAAGGACAACCTGAAGGACGGCGACGCGCTGTTCTTCGGCCACGGCCTCAACGTCCGTTTCGGCTTCATCAAGCCGCCGGCCGGTGTCGACGTCGCCATGGTCGCCCCCAAGGGACCGGGCCACCTGGTCCGCCGTCAGTACGAGGAGGGCCGCGGCGTTCCGTGTATCGCCGCCGTCGAGCAGGACGCCACGGGCAAGGCCTTCGACCTGGCGCTGTCGTACGCCAAGGGAATCGGCGGCACCCGCGCCGGCGTCATCAAGACGACGTTCAAGGAAGAGACCGAGACCGACCTGTTCGGTGAGCAGGCCGTGCTCTGCGGTGGCACCGCCGCGCTGGTCAAGGCGGGCTTCGAGACCCTGACCGAGGCCGGCTACCAGCCGGAGATCGCCTACTTCGAGTGCCTCCACGAGCTGAAGCTGATCGTGGACCTCATGTACGAGGGCGGCCTGGAGAAGATGCGCTGGTCGGTCTCCGAGACCGCCGAGTGGGGCGACTACGTCACGGGCCCGCGCATCATCACGGACCAGACCAAGGCGGAGATGAAGAAGGTCCTCGCCGAGATCCAGGACGGTACGTTCGCCAAGAACTGGATGGACGAGTACCACGGCGGTCTGAAGAAGTACAACGAGTACAAGACCCAGGACTCCGAGCACCTGCTGGAGACCACCGGCAAGGAGCTGCGCAAGCTCATGAGCTGGGTCGACAACGACGAGGCGTGAGCCTGTGGGTGAGGGGGTCCGTTGCGGGCCCCCTCACCTGCGCCACTTCGTCCAGCCACGGACGAGTGATCCTGCCAACGAGGCGCAAGACGCACCGTGCGGCACCACTACACTGCTCAACAACACCTACGCGTCAGGCCCACAGTGTCGTGCGTCTTCCACGCGGCTTGCCCCTCCACCGCCTGCGGCCGTCGGGACGGCCGTCCGCACTGGACTTGTGAGGACTCACGTGAGCTCGAAACCTGTCGTACTCATCGCTGAAGAGCTGTCGCCGGCCACTGTCGACGCCCTGGGCCCGGACTTCGAGATCCGGCACTGCAACGGCGCGGACCGCGCCGAGCTGATCCCCGCCATCGCCGACGTCGACGCGATCCTGGTCCGCTCGGCCACCAAGGTCGACGCAGAGGCCATCGCGGCTGCGAAGAAGCTGCGCGTCGTCGCCCGCGCCGGCGTGGGCCTGGACAACGTCGACGTGTCCGCCGCCACCAAGGCCGGCGTGATGGTCGTCAACGCCCCGACGTCCAACATCGTCACCGCCGCCGAGCTGGCCTGCGGTCTGCTCGTCGCCACCGCGCGCAACATCCCGCAGGCCAACACCGCCCTGAAGAACGGCGAGTGGAAGCGCTCGAAGTACACCGGCGTCGAGCTGAGCGAGAAGACGCTCGGCGTCGTCGGTCTCGGCCGCATCGGTGTGCTCGTCGCCCAGCGCATGTCCGCGTTCGGTATGAAGATCGTCGCGTACGACCCCTACGTACAGCCCGCGCGTGCCGCGCAGATGGGCGTCAAGCTGCTCACGCTCGACGAGCTGCTCGAGGTGTCCGACTTCATCACCGTCCACCTCCCCAAGACCCCCGAGACGCTCGGCCTGATCGGCGACGAGGCGCTGCACAAGGTCAAGCCGGCCGTCCGTATCGTCAACGCCGCGCGCGGCGGCATCGTCGACGAGGAGGCGCTGTACTCGGCGCTGAAGGAGGGCCGGGTCGCCGGCGCGGGCCTCGACGTGTACGCCAAGGAGCCGTGCACCGACTCCCCGCTCTTCGAGCTCGACCAGGTCGTCTGCACCCCGCACCTCGGCGCGTCCACGGACGAGGCGCAGGAGAAGGCCGGCATCTCGGTCGCCCGCTCGGTGCGCCTCGCGCTTGCCGGTGAGCTGGTCCCGGACGCGGTCAACGTCCAGGGCGGTGTCATCGCCGAGGACGTGCGGCCCGGACTGCCGCTCGCCGAGAAGCTGGGCCGCATCTTCACCGCCCTCGCGGGCGAGGTCGCTGTCCGTCTCGACGTCGAGGTCTACGGCGAGATCACCCAGCACGACGTCAAGGTGCTCGAACTGTCCGCGCTCAAGGGCGTGTTCGAGGACGTCGTCGACGAGACCGTGTCGTACGTCAACGCCCCGCTGTTCGCCCAGGAGCGAGGTGTCGAGGTCCGGCTGACGACCAGCTCGGAGTCCCCGGACCACCGCAACGTCGTCACGGTGCGCGGCACGCTCTCGGGCGGCGAGGAGGTCGCGGTCTCCGGCACGCTGGCCGGCCCCAAGCACCTGCAGAAGATCGTCGCGATCGGCGAGCACGACGTGGACCTGGCGCTCGCCGACCACATGGCCGTGCTGCGCTACGAGGACCGTCCGGGCGTCGTCGGCACTGTCGGCCGGATCCTCGGCGAGGCCGGTCTCAACATCGCCGGCATGCAGGTCTCGCGTGCGGAGGAGGGCGGCGAGGCACTCGTCGTCCTGACCGTGGACGACACCGTGCCGCAGCCGGTGCTGACGGAGATCGCCGAGGAGATCGGTGCGACGTCGGCGCGCTCGGTGAACCTGACGGACTGAGGTCCGCGCCGCAGGCGCGCCTCAGCGGACGGGCTGGATTTCGCGACGCGAAATCCAGCCCGTCCGGCGTTCGGGGACCGCGCGGAGCGCGGCGGGTCCGGGACCGCCGCCTACGGCACCAGCGCCGGGGCCCGGTCCGGCTCATCGGCCCGTGGCCCGCCGTCACCGCTCGCCCCGCGCAACAGCACCGCCGCGAGTACTGCGGCCCCCACCAGCAGCGCAGCCCCGCCGACGGCCGCGACGTGCATCCCGTGGGCGAACGCCTCACGCGCTGCGGCGAGCACCGCCTCGCCCATGCGGCCCGGCAGCCCCTCCGCCACCACGCTCGCGCCGCCGAGCGTCTCGCGCACGGTGTTCAGCGCGTCGGCCGGGAGACCGGAAGGCGCCGCGTCGACCACGTCCCTGCGGTAGACCGCAGCGCCCGCGCTGCCCAGGAACGCCATGCCCAGCGCGCCGCCGAACTCCTGGCCCGTCTCCAGCAGCGACGCGGCCGAACCGGCCTTCTCCGGGGGTGCGGCCGCCAGCGCCATGTCCGAGACCAGCGCCATCACGGTGACGATGCCGCAGCCGATGACGGACGCGCCCGCCAGCAGCACCCAGAGCGAATCGGTGCCGGTGAGGAGCAGCACCGCGAAGCCGGCCGCCCCGACCCCGAAACCGCCGGAGATGACCGGCCGGCGGCCGAACCGCGCCGCCAGGGTGCCGGCGACCGGCGCGGCGACGCCCACGGCGACCGAGGGCGCGATGCTCCACAGTGCGGCCTCCATGGAACCCATGCCGAGCACCGACTGCAGATACTGCGTGGTGAAGTACGCGGAGCCCATCATGGCGAACATGGCCACGGTGTTGAGAACGATCCCCGTACCGAAGCCGCGCCCGCGGAAGAGCGCCCGGCTGATCATGGCGTCCTCCCGGGTGCGCTGGCGGCGTACGAAGACGTAGCCGATGGCGGCACCGCCCGTGATGCACAGCGCCCGCACGGGACTCCAACCCTCCGCTGCGATCTCCTTGAGCCCGTAGACCACGGGCAGCACCGCGCCCATCGACAGCGGCACGCTGAGCAGATCGAAGCGGCCGGGGGCCGGGTCCTTGAACTCCGGTACCAGCAGGGGCACCAGGAGCAGCAGAAGCGCCATCGCGGGGACGTTGACGAGGAACACCGAGCCCCACCAGAAGTGGTCCAGCATGACGCCGCTCATCACCGAGCCGAGCGCGATTCCGCCGGCCATCGCTCCGGACCAGATGCCGATGGCCTTGGTCCGCTGTGCGTCGTCGCGGAAGAGATTGCGCACCAGCGCGAGGGTCGTGGGCATCAGCGTGGCCCCGCCGATGCCGAGCAACGCCCGTGCGGCGATGAGCATTTCGGCGCTCTGCGCGTACGCCGCGCCGATAGAGGCGAGTCCGAAGGCGGTGGCGCCCATCAGGAGCAGCCTGCGCCGGCCGATGCGATCGCCCAGCGAACCCATGGTGATCAGCAGCCCGGCGAGGGCGAACGCGTAGATGTCGAAGATCCAGAGCTGCTGCGTGCTCGTCGGATCGAGTTCGCGGCTGATGGCGGGGATCGCGAAGTAGAGGACGGAGACGTCCATCGAGACCAGCAGGAGCGGCAGCAACAGGACGACGAATGCGGTCCATTCGCGGCGGGCCGCACGGGGTGGCGGGGCGGTGGGAAGCGTCATGCAGAACAATGTACGGCTGTATTAAACGCTTGTCTAGAACGATTGTGTAAGACGGTTGTATGGGACGGTCGTATGGGCGGCGGTACGCTGCTGACATGGGACATCGCGAGGATCTGCTCGAAGGCGCGAAGCGCTGCCTGGTGGAGAAGGGCTTCGTGCGCACCACCGCGCGCGACATCGTCAAGGAGTCCGGGACGAACCTGGCGTCGATCGGCTACCACTACGGTTCGAAGGACGCCCTGCTCGCCGAGGCGTACGTCGCCCTCGTCGAAGGTGTCTCGGACGACTTCGACGTGACGGAGCCGGCGACGCCGCAGACGCGGCCGGGATCGCTGGAGAGGTTCGAGGAGGTGTGGTCGAACATCGTCGGCACCATGTCCGGGCCCGACTCGTTGTGGCGCCTCAGCATGGAGATCGTGGTCATGGGCGACCAACTGCCCGCGGTGCGCGATCACTTGGCCAAGGCTCAGCGCGAGGGTGCGCGCGGGATCATCCCCATGCTCATGGGCGGCGAGGAGGCGGACGTCGCCGAGGACGACGTCGACACGCTCGGCAAGTTCTACATGACCCTGATGATGGGCCTGATCGCCCAGTGGACCTTCGACCCCGGTACGGCCACCCGCGCGGACGAGCTCACTGAGGGGCTGCGTCGCCTGATGAAGGCGGCCGGCGAGTCGTCATAGCCGTGCGCTCTTGAGCGCCATGTGCAGCAGCAGACGGTGCTCGCCGTCGTCGAGGTCCAGGCCGGTGAGCTGTTCGACGCGCGAGAGCCGGTAGTAGAGCGTCTGGCGGTGGATGCCCAGCTCCGCCGCAGTGCGGCCCGCCTGGCCCGCGCAGTCGAGGAACACCTCGGCGGTGCGGGCCAGTTCGGTGTGCGAGGGGGCGAGCAGCTCCCGCACCGCGGGGTCGTGGGCAGCGTCCGCGGGAAGCGCCGTCAGCAAGCGGTACGGGCCGAGGTCCGTCCAGTGGGCGACCGGCGCGAGCCGGGGCTCGGCCTGCGCCGCGCGGGCCGCCGACCTCGCTTCGAGCCACGCGCGGCCCAGGCCGGCCAGCCCGAGCAGTGGGGTGGCCACTCCTGCGGCGACCGCCGCGCCCGCGTCCGTCCCGCGGCGGGAGGCTCCGGCGGCGGACGGCCCCGGCCCCGCGCCTGCCGCATCACGCAGACGGGATGCCACTGTCAGTGCGGGGGAGAGGTTGTCGGCGGTGCGCAGCCGGACCAGCGCCGCCACGGCGTGGACGGGAGATCCGGACGCGGCCTCGGCGTCACCCTGGCCGCCCCCGCCCGGGGCGGCAGGCAACGGCACCGTGCACAGGGCCGACGCACTCGGCAGCGAGCGCGCCGAGGGCGCGTCACCGGGCGGCCACGGGCCGACGCACACCAGTGTGTGCAACCCCTCCGCGTCCGCGCCCAGTTCTGGGCGCAGCGCGTCCACCGCCATGTCGTACTGCCAGCCCCGCTCAGCCGTCAGGACCGCGCGCAGCTCCCGGGACAGATCGGCCCCCGCGCGCTCCTCGTCCGCGAGCAGGGTGCCGATCCGCGCCGCCACCTCCATCGCGGCGGCCAGCTGCCCGTCGGTCGGACCCGGATCCGTGTCGAGCAGCCATACGTAGCCGAGAGCGATGCCCCGGTGCCGCACGGGCAGACAGATGCGGTCACGGAAGACCCCGGCGTCCGGGGCGGCCGGAATGCGCACCGGACCCGTCGCGCGGGTGATGCCGAAACCCTCGAACCAGACACGCACCGCCGGGGTCGACCTACGGGTCAGGATCGAGCGGGTGCGGACCGGGTCCATCGCCGTGTCGTCGTCGCTGTCGTGGGCCCCGAAGGCGATCAGACCGAAATCGCGGTTCTCCAGCGTTGCCGGGACGCCCAGCAGTGCGGAGATCTCGTCGACCAGGTCCTGGTAGTCGCCCTTCACCCGGCCATTCTCGCACCCCTTCAGACATATGTCTGAGATACGGGACGCGGATGCGTGACAGGTGTCGATGGCAGAGCACGGGCGAGATCCTTAGGTTTCACGATGGTTCTTCGTGCCGTTCCCGTTTCGTTCGGTTTCGGCCTTCTTCGACACCTGTTCCGTGGAGGTGCCCCGTGCTGGGTCCCGTGATCCTCGCCGCTTCGCGCAGCGACAAGATGCGCCGCTTCGTGTCGGCCGCCCCGGGGACCAAGCAGGTCGTCGCCCGGTTCATCGCCGGTGAGACGGTCGAGCAGGTCATCCCGATCGTCCGGGACGCCGCGGCCAAGGGCCTCGAGGTCACTCTGGACGTCGTGGGCGAGGACATCACCACCCCCGAACAGGCCGCCGCCGCGCGCGACGCCTACCTGGAGCTGATCGAGCACCTCGGCGAGCTGGACCTCGGCACGAAGGCCGAGATGTCCGTGAAGCTGTCGATGTTCGGCCAGGCGCTGGAGGGCGGACACGAGCTGGCGCTCGCCAACGTCCGCCCCGTCGTCGAGGCCGCCGCCGCCATCGGCACCACCGTCACGCTGGATGCCGAGGACCACACCACCCTGGACTCGATGTTCGCCATCCACGAGGAGCTGCGGAAGGACTTCCCACAGACGGGCTGCGTCATCCAGGCGTATCTCTTCCGCACCGAGGACGACGCCCGCCGCCTCGCCGACGCCGGCAGCCGGGTCCGCATCGTGAAGGGCGCCTACAAGGAGCCCGCCTCCGTCGCCTACCAGGACAAGTCCGAGATCGACAGGGCGTACGTCCGCATCCTGAAGATCCTGATGGAGGGCGACGGCTACCCGATGATCGGGTCGCACGACCCGCGACTCATTGCCATCGCGCAGGACCTGGCCCACCGCGCAGGGCGCAAACTGGATGAGTACGAGTTCCAGATGCTGTACGGGATCCGCAGCGACGAGCACGTGCGGCTCGCGGCCGAGGGCCACCGGATGCGCGTCTACACGGCGTACGGCACCGACTGGTACGGCTACTTCATGCGCCGTCTCGCGGAGAAGCCGGCGAACCTGCTGTTCTTCGTCCGCTCGATGATCACCAAGGGCTGAGCGTGGTTGTCGCCACCCAGGTGCATCCTGGAGGACGACAACCGCCGCTCGTCGGCCGGCTGTGCCGCGCCCGTTCCGCTCTGTCTCCCGAAAGGAGCTACGGAACTCGTGACTCCGCCCCGTGGGGCTTCTCACTCGCCCGCCGAAACGTGCTCGTGACGGTCAAGCCCTGACCGCAACCCAACATATGCCGGTACTTCAGTTCCTCCCGACTGAAGTCAGCGATTCACTCGGAAGAGGTTACTCATGGACGCCGTGACCCAGGTCCCCGCCCCGGTCAACGAGCCGGTGCACGGCTACGCACCCGGCTCGCCCGAGCGCGCCCGCCTCGAGGTCAAGCTGAAGGAGCTGGCCGAGAACCCGATCGAGCTGCCGATGACCATCGGCGGCGTCAAGCGGATGGGCGGCGGCGAGCGCTTCGACGTCGTGCAGCCGCACAACCACGGGGCCGTCATCGGCACCTTCGCCGGCGCCACCGAGGACGACGCGCAGGACGCGATCGACGCCGCCCTCGCCGCTGCCCCGGCCTGGCGCGCGATGTCGTTCGACGACCGCGCCGCGATCATCCTGCGCGCCGCCGAGCTGCTGTCCGGCCCCTGGCGCGAGACGCTGGCCGCCTCCACCATGCTGGGCCAGTCGAAGACCGCCCAGCAGGCCGAGATCGACACTCCCTGCGAGCTCGTCGACTTCTGGCGCTTCAACGTCAAGTACGCCCGCGACATCCTGGCCGAGCAGCCCCCGGCCAACTCGCCCGGCGTGTGGAACCGCATGGACCACCGCCCGCTCGAGGGCTTCGTCTACGCGATCACTCCGTTCAACTTCACCGCCATCGCCGGCAACCTGCCGACCGCGCCCGCCCTCATGGGCAACGTCGTCGTCTGGAAGCCGTCCCCCACGCAGACCCACGCCGCCGTGCTGCTCATGCAGCTCCTCGAGGAGGCCGGCCTGCCCAAGGGCGTCATCAACCTGGTGACCGGTGACGGCATCGCCGTCTCCGAGGTGGCGCTGAACCACCCGATGCTCGCCGGCATCCACTTCACCGGCTCGACCAAGACCTTCCAGCACCTGTGGAAGACGGTCGGCAACAACATCGAGAAGTACCGCTCCTACCCGCGCATCGTCGGCGAGACCGGCGGCAAGGACTTCGTCGTCGCCCACCCGAGCGCCGACCGCGCCGTGCTGAAGACCGCGCTGACCCGCGGCTCCTTCGAGTTCCAGGGCCAGAAGTGCTCCGCGTCCTCGCGTGCCTACGTCCCCGCCTCGATCTGGAACTCCGGCTTCAAGGAGGAGTTCGCGGCAGAGGTCGACGGCATCCGCATGGGTGACGTCACCGACCTGACGAACTTCATCGGCGCCGTGATCGACGAGCGTTCCTTCGCCAAGAACAAGGCCGCGATCGACCGGGCGAAGCAGGACCCGACGTGCACGATCGTCGCGGGCGGCAGCTACGACGACTCCGTCGGCTACTTCGTGCGCCCGACCGTCGTCGAGTGCTCGGACCCGGCCAACGAGGTCTTCACCACGGAGTACTTCGGCCCGATCCTCGCCGTCCACGTCTACGAGGACGACGAGTACGACGCCATGCTCGAGCAGATGGAGTCCGTGTCGGACTACGCCCTGACCGGCGCGGTCATCGCGAACGACCGTGCCGCCGCCGCGCACACGATGGAGAAGCTGCGCTACGCCGCGGGCAACTTCTACATCAACGACAAGTCGACCGGCGCCGTCGTCGGCCAGCAGCCCTTCGGCGGTGGCCGCGCCTCCGGCACCAACGACAAGGCCGGCGCCCCGCAGAACCTGATGCGCTGGACGCTGACCCGTGCGATCAAGGAGACGCTGGTCGCGCCGACCGACTACTCCTACCCGCACATGGGCTGACCCCTCCGGGTCCCCTGAACTCCGCCCCCCGCCGGTCCCCACACCGGCCGGGGGCGGTTCACTTCGGGCAGGTCTACGCTGCTTGGGAGGGGGTGCCGGAAGGAGGCGTGATGCCAGGTTCAACGACGTTGAAGGCCGGGCACGGGGTCGATCCGATCGAGCACACCGATGCCGTGCGGCTGGCATCCGTACTGCGGGAACTGACCGGTCTGCTGACCGTGGACGGGCCGAACCGGCTCACCGATGCGCAGGCGAGTGCCCTGTGCGGGGCGCAGGCGCACGACCGGCAGGAGCTCGGGGCGTGGATCGCCCGGGTCGGGCAGGAGCTGAGCCGGAAGGTGGCGGAGTAACGCGGCGGGTCCTCGCGTCGTCCCGCGCTGCGCGCCTCGCGGCTCTCTCCCGTGTGGGGAGGACCGTGAGGCGCTTGACGACGGCCTGCCGGCTGACCGGCAGGCCGTCGTCATGAAGTGGTCACGCCGCTGTACCGCGGACTCGCGTCGCCTGCACGGCGCACCGGTGCTGGAAGGGATCAAGGTCAATGATCACCTCCGGCGCAGGGAGCAGCCATGCCAGAGAGCCGCAGAACAAGACCCGTCCGCCGAATCCTTCTGCACTGTTGCGTCAACGTCTTCGCGGCGACGGCCCTCGTCGCGCTGGGTGCCACGGAAGCCGGAGCCCAGGTGCAGACCTGCTTCGGCGTCCCGGTGACGACCACGACCGGGACGCCGGGATCGTGGGGAACGCACGCGGCGCCGGCGGCAACGACGTCCTGGACCTGGGCGCGGACGGCGGCACGGTCGCCGTCGGCGATCACGCCGCTTCCCAGGGCACCGCGATCGGTTCCGGCAACGACCGGATCTTCGGCGGCAGCGCGTGGCGAGTTCGAGATCATCGGAGACAGCGGTCTGGGGGACCCCACCGGAGCGACGGCGGGGCACGACCGGATCTTCGGGCGCGGGCGGGGACGACGTCGTCTTCGGTGACAACGCCGGCGTGAACGGCTCTGTGACCACGGTGGGCGGGGCCGACCGGATCGACGCGGGAAGCGGCGACGACACCCTGAAGGGCGGGCCCGCCCGCGACTTCCTCGACGGCAGCGCGGGTATGGACGACTGCGACGGCGAAGCCGGCACCGACTTCGAGATCAACTGCGAGATCTGACCCGGGCCGAGGCCCTGGGGCATCCCGTCTCGGCGAGGCGCTCACGCCTTGACGAGCATCTTCCCCAGGTTCTCGCCCCGCAGCATGCCGAGGAACGCGTCCACGATCCGCTCGAATCCCTCGACGACCGTGACGTCGGGGGCGACGGCGCCGCTCTGCAGATGCGGGACGAGGAAGTCCTCGAACTCGCCTTGCAGGGCCGTGTGCTTGCGCACCAGCACACCCTCGATGCGCAGCGCCTTGTCGACCACCTCGAACAGGTTGCGGGGCGCCGGAGGCGGCTCCGCGGAGTTGTACTGGGCGATGGCGCCGACCCAGGCGATCCGGCCGGACTCGCGCAACGAGGCGATGGCGCCCTCCAGATGGCCGCCCCCGACATTGTCCACGTAGGCGTCGATGCCTGTCGGCGCCGCCTTGGCCAGCAGCTCCGCCACCGGGCCGTCGTGGTAGTCGAAGGCCGCGTCGTACCCCACCTGCTCCGTCAGATACCGCACCTTGGCGGGCGATCCGGCGCTGCCCACGATCCGCCCCGCGCCGAGCAGCCGGGCGATCCGGCCGGCCGCCGTACCGACCCCGCCCGCGGCGGCCGACACGAACAGGTCCTCGCCCGGCTGCAGCCGCAGCGATCGGGTCAGCGCCACGTACGCGGTCAGTCCCGTGCCGCCGAGGATGCTCAAGTGCGCGAAGAGCGGGACGCCTTGGTGGGAGCGCACCAGGCGCGTCCCGTCCGCGCCGGCCGTCACCAGGGCGTGCGTACGCCAGCCCGCACGGTGGAAGACCAGGTCGCCCTCGGACAGTCCGGAGTCCCGGGAGGCTACGACCCGGCCTATGGTGCGGCCCTCCAGCGGGCTGTTCAGCTGCCACCCGCCGTCCATCAGCTCACGGTGGTAGGGGTCCACGGACCAGTAGAGGTTCTCCACCAGCGCCTGACCCTGCCCGGGCGAGGGCACAGGTGCCTGCGTGAAGGCGAACAGGTCGGGGGTGGGGAAGCCGGTGGGGCGGGCGATCTGGTGCACGGCCAGCGCGTTCTGCGTCGTCATGACCGTGACGGTAGGGGCGAAGCGGCCGTGCCGTCAGACGGTTTTGATGATCGCCGTCTCAGATAGTAGGAAGTCCGAGTAATTGTGGAGACAGAAGCGCGTAGCTGTCCTAGCTTTGTAGAAGCCGAACGTCTCGCTCGATCCAGCGAACGGCGGACGCGAGCATTGCCCCGATGCAGGCAACCCCTGCGGCACCGCTCCCCGCCCCTTCCGGCACCTTCGAAATCGTGTCTGATCTCCAAGGAGTCGATCACCATGCCCGCTGAGACCGCTCGTCGAGTCCGCCGTACGTCCCGTACCGCCGAAACCGACCGCAAGAACGCCGCCGCCGCCCTGCAGCGAGCCCTGGACCGCAGGGACAACGGCGGGGAGACCGGCCACTGAGCCCACTGCTCCTGGTCCACATGGTGGACGGCCCGTGTCAATGCATGGGACGGAGAGTAGGGTGCCCGACATGTCTCGCAGCATCAATCTCGCAGTTGTCCCCGGTGACGGCATCGGCCAGGAGGTCGTGGCGCAGGGCCTGAAGGTCCTTGCCGCCGTCCTCCCGCAGGATGTGAAGCTGGAGACCAAGGAGTACGACCTCGGCGCCAAGCGCTGGCACCGGACGGGTGAGACCCTCCCGGACGCGGAGCTCGACGCCCTGAAGAACCACGACGCGATCCTGCTCGGCGCCATCGGTGACCCGTCGGTGCCGTCCGGAGTCCTGGAGCGAGGGCTGCTGCTGAAGCTGCGGTTCGCCTTCGACCACTTCGTCAATCTGCGTCCCTCGAAGCTCTTCCCCAATACGGCGACCCCGCTCGCCGGCCGCCCGGACATCGACTTCGTCGTCGTCCGCGAAGGCACCGAGGGCCCGTACACCGGCAACGGCGGCTCGCTGCGCACCGGCACCGAGCACGAGGTCGCCACCGAGGTCAGCCTCAACACGGCGTACGGCGTGGAGCGCGTCGTCCGTGACGCGTACGAGCGGGCCGACGCCCGCCCCCGCAAGAAGCTGACGCTCGTCCACAAGAACAACGTCCTCGTCTACGCCGGTCACATGTGGAAGAACATCTTCGACCGGGTCGGCCAGGAGTACCCCGAGGTCACCACCGACTATCTGCACGTCGACGCTGCGACGATCTTCTTCGTCACCCAGCCGGAGCGCTTCGACGTCATCGTCACCGACAACCTCTTCGGCGACATCCTCACCGACCTCGCCGCGGCCGTGACCGGCGGCATCGGCCTGGCCGCCTCCGGCAACATCAACCCGACCGGCGCGTTCCCGTCGATGTTCGAGCCCGTCCACGGCTCGGCGCCCGACATCGCCGGCACCGGCAAGGCCGACCCCACGGCCACGATCCTGTCTGTCGCCCTCCTGCTGCGGCACCTCGGATTCGAGGACCAGGCCGTCCGCATCGAGCACGAGGTCGCCGCCGACCTGGCGGAACGCACGCCGGACACGGTCCGCACGACGGACGAGATCGGCGACGCGCTCGCGGTACGCGTAGCGAGCTGACCCGCCGGCATCACCCAAGCCGCCGGGTCGCATCAGCGCCCGGCGGCTTCTCCTGTGCGGCCCTCGGGTGTCACCATCAATCCCGGGCCGCAATCACGTCGTTCCCCGCCCGGTCCCACGCGCGCGATAATCGAACGTGGGCCGTGCCACGCGGCGATGCTCGGACGTCCAACGAAGTGGCGTGAGCGCGGTCCGACACAACCAAAACGGTGAAGGACACTGCACTCATGACGACGCCCACGATCGAGCTCAAGCCCTCCTCGACCCCGCTCTCCGACGCGGAGCGCGAGGGGATCCTGGCCGCACCCGGATTCGGCCGCCACTTCACCGATCACATGGTGACGATCAAGTGGACCGAGGGCCGTGGCTGGCACGACGCCGAGCTCGTCCCGTACGCGCCTCTGTCGATCGACCCGGCCAACATGACCCTGCACTACGCGCAGGAGATCTTCGAGGGGCTCAAGGCGTACCGCCGCCCCGACGGCTCCGTCGCCACCTTCCGTCCGGAGGCCAACGCCGAGCGATTCCAGCGTTCCGCCCGCCGCCTCGCCATGCCCGAGCTGCCGGTCGACACCTTCATCGCCGCGTGTGACGCGCTCGTCCAGCAGGACATTGCGTGGGTGCCCGCCCACGGTGGCGAGGAGTCGCTCTATCTGCGCCCGTTCATGATCGCGACGGAGGTCGGCCTCGGCGTCCGCCCCGCCAACGAGTACCTGTTCCTCGTCATCGCCTCGCCCGCCGGCGCCTACTTCCCCGGTGGCGTCAAGCCCGTCTCCATCTGGCTCTCCGAGGACCGCGTCCGCGCCGTCCCCGGCGGCATGGGCGACGCCAAGACCGGCGGGAACTACGCGGCCTCCCTGCTCGCCCAGGCCGAAGCGGCCTCGAAGGGCTGCGACCAGGTCGCCTACCTCGATGCCGTGGAGCACCGGTGGGTCGAGGAACTGGGCGGCATGAACCTGTACTTCGTCTACGAGGACAGGATCGTCACCCCCGAACTCACCGGCTCGCTGCTCGCCGGTATCACCCGGGACTCCCTCCTCACCCTTGCCAAGGACCTCGGCTACGCCTCCGAGGAGGGCCGGGTCTCGATCGACCAGTGGCAGGCCGACACGGAGAACGGCACGCTCAAGGAGGTCTTCGCCTGCGGCACCGCCGCGGTGATCACCCCCGTCGGCACGGTCAAGTGCGCGCGGGGCGAGTGGACCCAGTCGGGCGGCGAACCGGGTGAGGTCACGATGCGACTGCGCAAGGCACTGCTCGACATCCAGACCGGCAAGGCGGAGGACGTCCACGGCTGGACCCACCGGCTGGGCTGATCCGCACCCGTCGCAGTGACGGCAGAAGGCCCGCCCCACGCCGGGGCGGGCCTTCTGCCGTGCGCATCACTTCCTGCGCTTGTCCTGCTTGCGCCGGGAGCGCTCCTCGGGAATCAGCCCGAGCAGATCCCCGAAGTGGTAGACCACCGAGCCGATGCCCTTGAGCACCCGCACGATCACCGGACCTGCGATGTCCTCCACTGCGTTTCCCCGTTTCCTTGTTCCCCAAGTGCCGCTTCCTCAGCGGCGGTCGCCATGATCGTACGAGACGCCGGGCGGGTCAGAACGCCATGGACCACCCCTCCGATCAGGCCGGACAGGATGAAGCTGCAGTCGACGCCGCCCGTCAGAGCGAGCAGCGGTCCCTCGTACAGCGGGGTGGACACGGCGGCCAGGCCCACCGCGGCGCCCAGTGCCCAGGACAGGGTCGCCCGGGGGTGCCAGCCGGCCCGGAACCAGTAGGCCCCGCCGCGCGCCCGCCGGTTGTGGACCTGCAGTGCCTCCGCGTCGTACTCACCGCCGCAGCGGATGTGCGTCATGAGGGTGATCACGGCCCACGGAGTTCCGATCGCCGTGAGCAGCAGCACGAACGACGTCATCGCGGACTGCGCGTCCCACACGAAGTGGCCGAGGAAGACGAAGAGGGTCGCGACGGCGGCGACGACGAGTGTGGCGCGGGTACGGGTGGCCTTCGGCAGGATCGCGTCCAGGTCGAGGCCCATGGAGTAGAGCATCAGACCCGCGTTGCCCACCGACCCGGCCGCCGCGGCGACCAGCAGCGGGACGAGGTACCAGACGGGTGACGCGGCGACCAGGGGGTCGGCGTAGTCCGTTGCGGCGCGGGCGGCGAGCGCCGTGTACGTACCGAAGAGCTGCGGCACGAGCAGTCCGGCCATGAGTCCCAGACAGGTCGCGCGCAGCACGCGGCGCGGGCTGTGGCGCCGGGGCGAGATGTAGCGGGTGTAGTCGCCGAGCAGGGTGATGAACGCGATCGGCCCGCTGAGCCCGGCGGCCACGGCGGACAGTACCCAGGTCGGCCAGAACGAGCCCAGCAGAAACGGGGTGTCCGGTGGCGCGGCCGTCGTGAAGTCGGGGGCGTAGGCGATCAGGCCCAGCAGCAGGAGGCCGGTCATGCCGATCGCGAGGATCTTGCTCAGGCGCAGCAGCAGCCGGTAGCCGTACACCGCACCGACCACTGTGCAGGCAGCGAGTGCCGCGTACACCAGGGTGTGCGCGGCGCCGCCGGTGGAGACCCCGGCGATGCGGGCCAGTGTGCCGAGCATGACGTCCCCGCCGATCCACAGGGTCAGCGCGGTGTAGCCGAGGGAGAGCAGCAGGCCGACGACCGAGCCGACGAGGCGGCCGCGCACGCCGAACGCGGCGCCGCTCGAGGTCGACAGATTGGTCGCCGTGCGCAGGGACACGAGGGCGAGCGGTGCGGTGACGGCAATGCCGACGACGGTGCCCGCGACGACCGAGGTGACGGCGGGCCACAGGCCGAGACCGAACGAAACCGGCAGCCAGCCGAAGACGATCACCCCCAGGCAGAGGTTCGACCCGAGCAGGATCGACAGAAGGTCCCGAGGAGTACTGGTGCGCTCCGGCTCGGGGATGGTGTCGACTCCGCGCTGTTCCATCGGCATGCGGCTCGCTCCTGTCAGGGACTTTTGAGTGACGCTCTAATTGAGTGCTGCTCAATGTGAGCCATACCTAGCAGTAAGTCAACGGTTCCCTTCGAGGTGATGTGGTTGTTAGAGTGATGCTCAAATCTGGAGGTGCTGACGTGAGACTGACCCCGACCGAGCGCGACCGGCTGCTGCTGTTCGGTGCCGCGGAGCTGGCGCGGGCGCGCCGCGCCCGAGGACTGCGGCTCAACGTGCCAGAGGCGACCGCGCTCATCGCCGACACGGTCTGTGAAGCCGCCCGGGACGGCCGCAGGCTCGCCGAGGCGATCGAGGCGGCCCGCTCGGTGCTCGGCCCGGACGACGTTCTCCCCGGCGTCGCCGACATCGTCACCGAGGTCCACGTCGAGGCGGTCTTCGAGGACGGCTCCCGGCTGGCGGTCGTCCCCCACCCGGTCGGGGGCGGCCTGGGCGAGAGCGCGCCCGGCGCGCTCCTGCCCGGCCCCGCGTACGACGAGCCCGAGCCCGTCGCCACGCTGGCCGTGCGCAACACCGCGACCGTGCCCGTCAGCGTCACCTCGCACTTCCACTTCTTCGAGGCCAACCCGCGGCTCCGCTTCGACCGCGCCGCCGCCTACGGCATGCGTCTCGCCGTCCCCGCAGGCTCGTCCGTCCGCTTCGACCCCGGCAGCGAGGTGGAGGTGGGCCTGCTGTCCATCGGCGGTGAGCGGATCGCCATCGGCTTCGCCGGCCTCGTCGACGGACCACTCGATGCGCCCGGCGCGAAGGAAGAAGCCCTGCGACGCGCCGCGGCCTGCGGCTATCTGGGAACGGAGACCGGTTGATGGACCCCTACGAGTACGCATCCGTGCACGGGCCGCGCACCGGGGACCGCGTCGTCCTCGGCGACTCGGGGCTCGTCGTGCGCGTCGAGTCCGACGCCCAGAAGCCGGGCGACGAGTTCCTGGCCGGCTTCGGCAAGACCGCCCGCGACGGACTGCACCTCAAGGCCGCCGCCGTGCGGGAGACCTGCGACGTCGTCATCAGCAACGTGCTCGTGATCGACGCTGTGCAGGGCATCCGCAAGGTGTCCATCGGCATCCGCGAGGGCCGCATCCACGCCATCGGACGGGCCGGGAACCCGGACACCCTCGACGGCGTGGACGTCGTCGTCGGCACCGGCACGTCGATCGTCTCCGGTGAAGGGCTGATCGCCACCGCGGGCGCCGTCGACACCCACGTCCACCTACTCTCGCCGCGCATCATGGAGGCATCGCTCGCCTCCGGTGTCACGACGGTCATCGGCCAGGAGTTCGGCCCCGTGTGGGGCGTCGGGGTCAACTCGCCCTGGGCGCTGAAGCACGCGTTCAACGCCTTCGACGCCTGGCCCGTCAACATAGGCTTCCTCGCCCGTGGTTCGTCCTCCGACCCGGCCCCCCTCGTCGAGGCGCTGGCCGAGGGCGGTGCGTCCGGGTTCAAGGTGCACGAGGACATGGGCGCGCACACCCGCGCCCTGGACACCGCCCTGCGGGTCGCCGAGGAGCACGACGTACAGGTGGCCCTGCACAGCGACGGGCTGAACGAATGCCTGTCCGTCGAGGACACCCTGCGTGTCCTCGACGGCCGGACCATCCACGCCTTCCACATCGAGGGCTGCGGCGGCGGACACGTCCCGAACGTGCTGAAGATGGCCGGTGTGCCGAACGTCATCGGTTCTTCCACGAACCCCACGCTGCCCTTCGGCAGGGACGCGGTCGCCGAGCACTACGGCATGATCGTCTCCGTCCACGACCTCAAGACCGACCTGCCGGGCGACGCGGCGATGGCCCGCGACAGGATCCGCGCGGGAACGATGGGCGCGGAGGACGTCCTGCACGACCTCGGCGCAATCGGGATCACCTCCTCGGACGCGCAGGGGATGGGACGTGCGGGCGAGACCGTGCGCCGTACCTTCGCCATGGCCGGGAAGATGAAGGCCGAGCTCGGGCCGATGGACGGCGACGGCGCGCACGACGACAACGCGCGCGT
The DNA here is from genome assembly GCF_056436245.1 of Streptomyces sp. NPDC043812. Taxonomy (NCBI): domain Bacteria; kingdom Bacillati; phylum Actinomycetota; class Actinomycetes; order Kitasatosporales; family Streptomycetaceae; genus Streptomyces; species Streptomyces sp. NPDC043812. The sequence continues at coordinate 22,876 of NZ_JBWKCY010000012.1, read as the reverse complement.
GCTGCGCTACATGGCCAAACTGACGATCAACCCCGCGATCGCGCACGGCCTCTCCCACGAGATCGGCTCCATCGAGGCCGGCAAGATGGCCGACATCGTGCTGTGGCGGCCGGAGTTCTTCGGTGCGAAGCCGCAGCTGGTGCTGAAGTCCGGCTTCCCCGCCTACGGGGTGGTCGGCGACCCGAACGCGGCGACCGACACCTGCGAACCCCTGGTCCTCGGACCACAGTTCGGGGCATACGGCGCGACACCGGCCGACATCTCCGTCGCCTTCGTCGCCCAGGCCGCGGTCGACATCGGCTCCGACATGATGCCCACGCGCCGCCGCCGGGTCGCGGTGCGCGGCACGCGGGGCATCGGCCCCGGGAACCTGCTGCTCAACTCCCGTGTGGGAGACGTGTCCGTGGACGGCCGCACCGGTCTGGTCACGCTCGACGGTGACCCGTTGCGCTCCCAGCCCGCCGAGTCCATCTCCCTCAACCGCCTCTACTTCCTCTAGGAACCGCTGTGACCTTCCGTATGCCGCCCGAATGGGCCCCGCACGAGCGCACCTGGATGGCCTGGCCCGGCCCCAACCCGACGTTCACCAACGACGCCGAGCTTGTCGAGGCGCGGAGGGCCTGGGCCTCCGTGGCCCGTGCCGTACGCCGCTTCGAACCGGTCACGGTGGTCGCGGGCACCGGCCAGTCCGCGTCCGCCCACGAGCTCCTCGGCCCGGACATCGACGTCGTCGAACGGGACCTCGACGACGCGTGGATGCGCGACATCGGCCCCACCTTCGTCACCGACGGCACTCGACTGGCCGCTGTGGACTGGGTGTTCAACGGCTGGGGAGCAGCCGACTGGGCGCGCTGGGAGCACGACGCGAAGATCGCCCGCCATGTCGCGGACATCGCGGACGTACCCGTCCACGCCTCCTCGCTCGTCAACGAGGGCGGCGCGATCCACGTCGACGGCGAGGGCACGGTCCTGCTCACGGACACGGTCCAGCTCGGCCCCGAACGCAACCCCGGGTGGACCCGCACCCAGGTCGAGGCGGAGCTCCACGCCCGGCTCGGCACGACGAAGGCGATCTGGCTGCCACGCGGACTGACCGGCGACTACGGCATGTACGGCACGCGCGGCCACGTCGACATCGTCGCGGCCTTCGCAGGCCCGGGAGTCGTGGTGTGCCACACCCAGCCCGACCCCGCCCACCCCGACCACGAACTGTGCAAGGCGAACGTCGCCCTCCTGGAGTCCGCGACGGACGCGAAGGGCCGCCGACTCGAGGTCGTCGAGGTCCCGGCTCCCACGGTGCTGCGCGACGAGGACGGCGAGTGGGTCGACTACTCGTACATCAACCACTACGTCTGCAACGGGGGAGTCGTGCTGTGCGCGTTCGACGACCCGAGGGACGAGATCGCCGCCGGCATCTTCCGCAGGCTGTACCCGGGCCGGACGGTGACGCTGGTGGACGCGCGGGCGATCTTCGCGGGCGGGGGCGGAATCCACTGCATCACCCAGCAGCAGCCCGAGGTGTGATCCCGATCAGGTAGAACGTACGGGTGAACGTCATGCCCCCGGCAGCCGCCGTATGACCCCCGCTTCCCGCCGCCGCAATGTCGCGCCGCCGCGCGAGGCGCTGCTCGCCGCCGCCATGGACACCATCGCCGAGCGCGGGCTCGACGGGCTCACCATGGCGGGGCTCGGGCGCGAGGTCGGGATGAGCAGCGGGCATCTCCTCTACTACTTCCGTACCAAGGACGAGCTTTTGCTGCAGACACTGGAGTGGAGCGAGGGACGCCTCGGTCACGAGCGCAGTGCGCTGCTGTCCCGGCAGGTGACCGCGCGGGAGCGACTCGACGCGTACGTCGACCTGTACGTGCCCGACGGGCCGCGCGACCCGCACTGGACGCTGTGGCTCGAGGTCTGGAACCGCTCGCAGAACGCGGACGCCGACGCCCGTGCCCGCCAGGCGGCGATCGAGGGCGCCTGGCACCGGGATCTGGTTGCTCTGCTCGCGGAGGGCATCTCCCGCGGCGAGTTCCGTGCCGTGGACCCGGATCGCTTCGCGGCAAGGCTGCGGGCACTGCTGGACGGCTTCAGCGTGCATGTGGCCGTGGGCATACCGGGGACGGGGCGCGAGCAGGTGCTGGCGCATGTGGGCGAGTTCGTGGGGGAGGGGCTGCTGACGCGGTGAGGTGCCCCCACCCCGCCCTTCCCTCAACCGGGCTCCGCCCGGACCGGTGCCCCCGCACGGGCTGATGTCGCTCCGCGAAATCCAGCCCCGACGGCATGTGAGGCGCGGGGCCCCGGTGACGGGAAGGGCGGGTAGGGGAACAGCATCCGCGAGCCACCGCCCGCATCGTGAGATCCCCGTCCACGCCCGGCGCAACTTGTGGCAAACTGCCACCGTGCTCTCGTTCGCCATGATTATCGGCAACAGCGCGCCGGTCCGCAGTGACCGCTGACCCGTGGACAGCAATCCCGCGGCAGGCGGCACCGTGCCCCAGACCCGCGCGCAGACCTCTCGCACCCGCGAGGGGTTTTTTCGTTTTACGGCCTCACCCACGGCCGAAGGCGAGCTGCGCGCGATGATGGGGGCAAGTGGAGCCAGACATTCCGGAGCCACTCATCCGACAGGAGTCAGGACAGCATGACCACCAACGGCCAGGACACGCAGGTCGACGACAGCTTCCATGTCTTCGACACGACCCTGCGCGACGGCGCGCAGCGTGAGGGCATCAACCTCACCGTCGCGGACAAGCTGACCATCGCACGGCACCTGGACGACTTCGGCGTGGGCTTCATCGAGGGCGGCTGGCCGGGGGCGAACCCGCGCGACACCGAGTTCTTCGCACGCGCGCAGAAGGAGATCACCTTCCGCAACGCGCAGCTCGTCGCATTCGGCGCCACCCGCCGGGCCGGCGCCAAGGCCGCGGACGACCCGCAGGTCAGGGCGCTGCTCGAGTCCGGCGCGCCCGTGATCACTCTGGTCGCCAAATCGCACGACAGGCATGTCGAGCTCGCCCTGCGCACGACGCTCGACGAGAACCTCGAGATGGTCCGCGACACCGTCACCCACCTGCGCGAGCAGGGCCGCCGGGTCTTCGTCGACTGCGAGCACTTCTTCGACGGCTACCGCGCGAACGCCGAGTACGCCAAGGCGGTCGTACGGACCGCGCACGAGGCCGGTGCCGATGTCGTCATCCTCTGCGACACCAACGGCGGCATGCTGCCCGCCCAGGTGCAGGCCGTGGTCGCCACCGTGATCGCCGACACCGGAGCCCGCCTCGGAATCCACGCCCAGGACGACACCGGCTGCGCCGTCGCCAACACCCTGGCCGCGGTGGACGCGGGCGCGACGCATGTGCAGTGCACCGCCAACGGCTACGGCGAGCGGGTGGGCAACGCCAACCTGTTCCCCGTCGTCGCCGCGCTGGAGCTCAAGTACGGCAAGAAGGTCCTGCCGCAGGGCGCGCTCGCGGAGATGACCCGTATCTCGCACGCCATCGCCGAGGTCGTCAACCTCACGCCCTCCACGCATCAGCCCTACGTGGGAGTCTCCGCCTTCGCGCACAAGGCCGGACTGCACGCCTCCGCGATCAAGGTCGATCCGGACCTCTACCAGCACATCGACCCCGAACTGGTCGGCAACACCATGCGGATGCTCGTCTCCGACATGGCCGGACGCGCCTCCATCGAGCTCAAGGGCAAGGAGCTGGGGATCGACCTCGGCGACGACCGCGAGCTCGTCGGCCGGGTCGTCGAGCGGGTCAAGGAGCGCGAGCTCAAGGGCTACACCTACGAGGCGGCCGACGCGTCCTTCGAACTGCTGCTGCGCGCCGAGGCGGAAGGCCGCGCCCGCCGCTACTTCCGTACCGAGTCCTGGCGCGTGATCGTCGAGGACCGCCCCGACGGCACCCACGCCAACGAGGGCACGGTCAAGTTGTGGGCCAAGGGCGAGCGCATCGTCGCCACGGCCGAGGGCAACGGCCCGGTCAACGCCCTGGACCAGGCGCTGCGTGTGGGCCTGGAGAAGATCTACCCGCAGCTGGCGAAGATGGAGCTGATCGACTACAAGGTCCGCATCCTGGAAGGCCGGCACGGTTCGGGTTCGACGACACGTGTCCTGATCTCGACTGGCGACGGTGACGCCGACTGGTCCACGGTCGGTGTGGGGGACAACATCATCGCCGCGTCCTGGCAGGCGCTGGAGGACGCGTACACCTACGGCCTCCTGCGCGCGGGCGTGGAGCCGACGGAGTAGCGACGGGGGTGGGGGCGGCCCGGCCGGCCGTCCCCACCCGTACCGTCAGCCGCGCAGCTGCCACTTCTGGTTGGCCGCACCTGTGCACGACCAGAGCTGCGCGCGTGTCCCGTTCGCCGAGGTGTTGTCCGAGGCGTCCAGACACTTGTCCGCCGCGACGTTGACCAGGTCCCCGCTGCCCGTCTCGAGGCGCCACTGCTGTGCGCCGGAGCCGTTGCAGGTGTAGAGCTGGACCTTCGCGCCGTCGGCCGTCGCACCGGACGTCACGTCCAGGCATTTGCCGAGCCCCCGGACCGATCCGTCGGAGCGGATCGTCCAGCGCTGGGCCGCAGAGCCGTTGCAGTCCCAGAGCTGGACCGCGGTGCCGTCCGCCGACGAACCGCCCGCCACATCGAGGCACTTGCAGTCGAGGCCCACCAGGGTGCCGGTCTGTTCCGAGCTGCCCCCCTGGGTGCCCGACCAGGTGAAGGTCGCCGAGGTCCTGCCGGGCAGCGCATAGGCAAAGCGCTGGCCGCCCCAGTTGACGGTCATCGTCCGCGCGCTGGACGAGTCGTTGTACGCGAGGAGCGCCTTCGAACCGTCGGGGTTGCGCCAGGCCACGTTCGGCACCTCCGAGCTGCCGGTGGAGGCGATCCGGTGCGCGCCGGGTTTCACGAACTTCGTGAGGTGACCCATCGTGTAGTACTCGACCGTGTAGTCGACCTGGCCGTGCCGCCCGTCCCCGTTGTGGACGGTGATCAGACCGTCGCAGGTGCCGCAGCCGCCGTTGTGCGGGCCGCGGTTCTGGTCGACCGCGAGGGACCACTTGGTCACCGACTTCGCCCAGTTGCGGGTGTAGTCGATGATGTTCAGCATGTCCTCGCGCTGCTGGTTCGCGATCCAGGTGCCGCCGGAGTGCTCGGTCTGGAAAGCGTCCAGCTGCGGGTACTGGTTGTGGACGTCCGTCTGCTCGGAGACGTTGCCGCCGTAGCCGTGCCACGCGACACCGCCGAAGTTGGGGTGGCTGCGCACCGCCGCGTCGTTCACGGTCTGCGCCGCGTACGCGTCGTACGTGTCCCAGTTCCAGTCGTGGGCCAGCACCTTGGTGGGCAGGCCGGCGCTCGCCAGCTTCGGCAGCAGCTCGCTCTTGGTGAAGTAGGCGAGCCCGGAGCCGTTCCAGCTCATCGACGGATACCCGGCGCAGCAGGTCGGCTCGTTCTGGGCGGTGACGTAGTCGACGGGGACGCCCTGGTCGCGCCAGCCCTGCAGGTACTTCACGAAGTAGTCGGCGTACGTGCCGTAGTTCTCTGCCTTGAGCCAGCCGCCGTTGAGCTGCCCGCTGTCCTTCATCCACGCCGGGGCGGTCCACGGCGAGGCGACCAGCGTCACGGCGGGATTGAGCTGCCGTGCCTGCTTCGTCAGCGGCAGCACGTCCTGCAGATCGTGGGCGAGGGAGAACTTCGACAGCGTCGGGTCGGTCTGCCCGGCCGGCAGATCGTTGTACGTGTAGCCGAAGCGTGCCAGGTCGGAGCCGCCCATCGGGTTGCGGACGAACGACAGGCCGATGCCCTCGGTCGGTGAGAACAGCTTCTTCATCGTCGCGTCGCGCGTGGCCTGTGACAGGGCTCCGGAGCCCTTCATCAGCCAGGCGGCGGTATCGGTGAAGGATGCTCCGCCACCGGTGAAGGTCTGATAGCGGGTGTTCTCGTCGACGGTGATGTTCGTGCCGCCACCGCCGTTGCCGGCCTCGAAGGCGAGCGGGGTCTGCGGCTGGAGTCCGCGGGTGACATGACGGCCGCCGGTGTCGTCCGTCGTGGTGAGCCAGACGTCCACCTGCTCGCCCGCGGCCTGCGCGGTGCCCGCGGAGAGGCCGGTGAGCCCGGCCGTGGCGAGCGCGCCCGCGAGCAGGAATCGGAAGGTTCTCTTCGGTTGTCGCGCCATGGGCTGGAGCCCTTCTCGGCAGAAGTGTGGGGGTCGAGGCGTGAGTGAACTGCCGTTGTGAACCCTCGTCAATACTTTGCGCGTTCAGATACTGAACGCTGAACTGGCTGCACCTGCCCGGAACTTGGACTTCGGCGGATTTCGGTGTGAAGTATTGACGGCGGCGGAGCACGCCTGTTGACTCACCGCACCACCGCCGGAACCGGTTCCGGTACCGGTTCCAGCCCTCGACGCGGAGGCCATCGGATGCGAGTCACCATCGCCGACGTCGCACGTGAGGCGGGTGTCAGCAAGACCACCGTGTCGCGGGTCCTGAACACCAGGGCCGACGTCGACGCGAGCACCGCAACCCGCGTTCGTGAAGTGATCGCTGCGCTCGGCTATGTGCCCAGCTCCGGAGCCGTCGGACTGGCCCGCGGCACCAGCCGTACGGTCGCCATGCTCACCCCTCCGCTCACCTGGCCGTGGATGGGCGAGGTGCTCCAGGGCGTCGTCGACACCGTCGAGGCCGCCGGATACGGGCTGCTGCTGTTCACCTGCAACCGCGGCGCCGAGTCCGTGGACCACTTCACCAGTCAGGTCTCCGCCCGTGCCTTCGACGGACTCCTCGTCATCGAACCGGAGAACACGCTCGACACCATCACCGCCATGCACCGCCGCGGACTGCCTGTCGTCCTCATCGACGACCGCGGCCACCACCCCGAGTTCCCGTCCGTGGCGACCACCAACCGGGAAGGCGGTGCGTCCGCGGCCCGCCATCTGCTCGCCGACGGCCGCGGCCGGCCCCTGGTGGCCACCGGGCCCTCGACCTTCGGCTGCGTACGGGACCGGCTCGACGGTTTCCTCGACGTCATGCCCACCGATCTCGTCGTCCAAGGCGAGTTCACCGAGATCTCCGGCAGGCAGGCGGTCGAGCGGGCCCTCGCCGACGGCCTCGTCTTCGACTCCGTCTTCGCGCACAACGACCTCATCGCCGCAGGCGCCCTGCGCGCCCTGCGGGAGGCCGGGCGCACCGTGCCGGACGACGTCGCCGTCGTCGGCTTCGACGACATCCCGATGGCGCGCCACACCGAGCCCCCGCTGACAACGATCCGCCAGCCGATGCGCGCGATGGGGGAGACGGCCGCCCGGCTGCTGCTCGCACGGCTCGCGGGCGCCACGATCCCCGACGAGCCGGTCGTGCTGCCCACCGAACTCGTCGTCCGGGGCTCGGCTCCCGCGCGCTGAACCAGCCGAACCCCCGGACACCCCACCTGCGCGGCGCCCCGCCGCCCTGCCTTCCTGCCCCGCACCTCCGTGTCGCACCGAAGGAGCCGCAATGCCACGACCACGCCGCCCAAGACGCCGCCCGGCCCGTACGGCGCTGCTCGCCGTCACCGCCGTACTCGGGTCACTGCTCACCGGCGCGCTGCCGAGCGCGGCCGCCGCGGACGATCCGCCGCCCGTCCTCGTCGACCGCTTCGAGGGGGAGGTCCCCTTCGCCGGTCCGCCTGCCGAGGGGATCTTCACCTGGGGCAGCGACGCCGACGACCAGCCGAAACTGGAGATCAAGGAGCGTGCGGACGCCCCCGAGGGCAGCAAGGTCCTCGAGGGCGGCTACGACATCAGCGGCTGGGGCGGCATCAGCCATGACTTCGCCTTCGACGAGCCCGCGCACGACTGGACCGCGCACAAGGGCATCCGTTTCTGGTGGTACGGCCAGAACACCGCCCCCCTGCCGCCCGGTTCGGGCAAGCGCATCAACTTCGAGATCAAGGACGGCGGCGCCAACGGCGAGGCGTCCGAGCTGTGGACGACCTCGTTCACGGACGACTGGGAGGGCTGGCACCTGGTCGAGATCCCGTTCGCCGACTTCGTGTACCGCGCCGACTACCAGCCCGTGGGCGGCATCGACCAGGTACTCGGCCTCGACGAGATGTGGGGCTGGGCGCTCACCCTGCCGACCGGAGCCCCCGGCTCCTTCGCCGTCGACGGCATGGAGCTGTACGGAAAGGCCGATCCGGCCCTGAAGGCCAAGGTCATCACCGATGCCGCCGTGTACCCGGTCGACGAGGGCGGCACCGCGCAGGTGAAGCTGTCGGTCGCCACCACCGGCTCCGGCCCGATCGACGAGCCCGTCACCGTCTCGTACACGACCGGCACGGAAGGCAGTGCCGAGCCCGGCACGGACTACGCACCCGTCTCCGGCACGGTCACGTTCCCCGCGGGCACGGCGTCCGGCGCATCCCGCACGGTCGCCGTCGCCACGAAGAAGGACGGGGCCGCCGAGTCCGCCGAGACCGTGCCCCTCACGCTCGGCGTCACCGGTGCCAAGCCCCCTGCCGAGACCCCGCAGGTCGTCGTGAACGCCCACGGCCTGCCGTACCTCGACGCGAAACTGCCGGTGAACAAGCGCGTCGACGATCTGCTCTCCCGCATGTCCCTCGCGGAGAAGGCCGGTCAGATGACCCAGGCCGAGCGCAACGCACTGAGGTCCCAGGGCGACATCGCCTCCTACGACCTCGGCTCCCTGCTCTCCGGCGGCGGCTCGGTGCCGACCCCGAACGCGCCTGAGGCGTGGGCCAGGATGGTCGACACGTACCAGCTGCGCGCCCAGGCCACCCGCTACCAGATCCCGCTGATCTACGGCGTGGACGCGGTGCACGGCCACAACAACGTCATCGGTTCGACGATCATGCCGCACAACATCGGCATCGGAGCGGCCCGCGACCCGAAGCTCGCGGAGAGGACCGGCGCCGTCACCGCGAAGGAGGTGCGCGCCACCGGCATCCCGTGGGACTTCGCGCCCTGCCTGTGCGTCACCCGCGACGAGCGCTGGGGCCGCTCCTACGAGGCGTTCGGCGAGGACCCTGCCCTGGTCACCGCCATGGAGACCGTGATCAACGGCATGCAGGGCGCCCGCAACGGCAAGGACCTGGACCGCAACGACAAGGTGCTGACCAGCGCCAAGCACTTCGTCGGTGACGGCGGCACCGAGTTCGGCTCGTCGACGACCGGCTCGTACACGATCGACCAGGGCGTCACCAAGGTCACCCGCGAGGAGTTGGAGGCGGTGCATCTCGCGCCGTTCGCCGAGGCCGTCAGGCGCGGGGCCGGCACGGTCATGCCCTCGTACTCCTCGCTGGACATCCTCGGCGACGAGGCCGGCCCGGTGAAGATGCATGCCAACGCAGAGATGATCAACGGGGTGCTCAAGGACCGCATGGGCTTCGACGGCTTCGTCATCAGTGACTGGCAGGCCATCGACCAGATCCCCGGCGACTACCCCAGCGATGTGCGCACCTCGGTCAACGCCGGACTCGACATGATCATGGTCCCGACCAACTACCAGGACTTCACCAGGACGTTGAAGGACGAGGTGACGGCCGGGCGGATCAGCGAGGCCCGGATCGACGACGCCGTCTCCCGCATCCTGGCCCAGAAGTTCCGGCTCGGCCTGTTCGAGAAGCCGTACGCCGACACCACCCACCTCGGCCGGGTCGGCTCGGCCGAGCACCGCGCCGTGGCGCGTGAGGCCGCCGCAGCCTCCCAGGTGCTGCTCAAGAACGACGGCGCTGTGCTGCCGCTGAAGAAGTCCCAGAAGGTCTATGTCGCCGGCTCCAACGCAGACGACCTCGGCAACCAGGCCGGCGGCTGGACCATCAGCTGGCAGGGCTCCTCCGGAAAGAGCACCACGGGCACCACGATCCTCGAGGGCATGAAGAAGGCCGCCCCCGACGCCGAGATCTCGTACTCCAAGGACGCCTCCGCGGCCACCGACGGCTACGACGTCGGAGTGGTCGTCGTGGGCGAGACCCCGTACGCCGAGGGCTTCGGCGACGTCGGCAACGGCAACGACCTGGAGCTCACGGCTGCCGACAAGGCAGCCGTGGACAAGGTCTGCGCCGCGATGACGTGCGCGGTCCTCGTCGTCTCCGGCCGGCCGCAGCTCATCGGCGCCCGTCTGGCCGGCATCGACGCGCTCGTCGCGTCCTGGTTGCCGGGCACCGAGGGCGACGGCGTGGCCGACGTCCTCTACGGCAAGCGGGCCTTCACCGGTCGGCTTCCCGTCACCTGGCCGAAGTCCGAGGCCCAGCTCCCGATCAACGTCGGCGACGCGAGCTACGACCCACAGTTCCCCTACGGCTGGGGACTGACCACTCTGCGGCGGCCCCCCGGCGGCGGTGAACTCACCCTCAAGGCCATCGGCCTCGCCGCCAGGGTCCTTCAGGCGACCGGCCGGGGCGCGTCCCCCGAAGCGCGGGAACTGGTCGGCAAGGCGCGGCTGCTCGTCCAGCAGAAGATCGGCTCCGACATCGGCGAGGCGTCGGCGAAGCCGTTCGCAGAGGCCGACCATCTGCTGCTCTCCGGTGACCCGACGGGAGCGGTCGCTGAACTGACCGCTGCCTACCGGGCAGCCTGATCGCGCGTCGGCGGCGCCATCCTCGAGGTGCCGCCGCCGACCGCCTGCCGCCTGCCGCCTGCCGCCGACCGCCGACCGCCGGGGGCCGCACTCCGCTCGCCGCCCACGGCGCTATGCCCGCAACCCGGGACTATGTCCAGTTCGCCCCGCTTCGGGTAGCGTCGTGGTATGAGGACACGGCCGTTCACCCTTGTGTCGGCCCTCGCGGGTCTGACGATGCTGCTGCTCCTGATTCTGGCGCCCGCCTCCGGAGCCGCCGCCAGGGCCACGAGCCTGTCCGACGCCGCCGAAGCCCTGAAGCAGGGTCCGGTGTACGTCCACCCCGACATGGCCGGGCAGCTCTCGCCGTCCGAAGCCACTGCGCTCACGGAGAAGATCGAGAGCGCCGACAAGCCGGTGTTCGTCGCCGTGCTGCCTGCCACCGAGGAATTCCCGCCGGACGATCTGCTGCGCAACCTGCGCACCGAGACAGGGATCACCGGGCTGTACGCGATCCGGCTCGGTGACGGTTTCAACGCCGCGGCCGACTCCTCCGTCATGTCCCCGCGTGCCGTCCTCAACATCACCGAAGGAGTCAAGGGCGACAGCCCCGTCGACGCGGCCACCCAGCTCGACAACTTCGTCGACCAGGCCCTCCCCGGTGCCCGCGGCACCGCACCCGCCTCCTGGGACACCGGCGCCGACGACAACGCCGGTGTGAGCGCCGGCGCACTGATCACCCTCGGAGCGGTCGTCGCCGCGGGCGGCGCGGGCGCGTACGCAGTCGTCCGCGCCAAGCGGCGTCGCAAGGAGGCCGAGGAGCGGGCCGCCCTCGACAAGCTCCGCGTCGTCGTCGACGAGGACATCACCGCCTTCGGCGAGGAGCTCGACCGCCTCGACTTCCACCCGTCCGAGAAGGGTGCCGACGACACCATGCGGGCCGACTACGAGCGCGCCCTCGACTCGTACGACACGGCCAAGTCCCGCATGGGCATGGCCGAGCGCCCCGGGGACGTGCGCGGAGTGACCGAGGCACTGGACGACGGCCGCCACTCCCTCGCCGTGCTCGCCGCGCGGCGCGAGCGCCGGCCCGTCCCCGAGCGCCGGCCCCCCTGCTTCTTCGACCCCCGGCACGGCCCCTCGGTCGCCGATGTCTCCTGGGCCCCGAGTGCCGGCGCCGCACGTGACGTGCCGGTCTGTGCGGCCGACAAGGCACGGGTGGAGACCGGCGGTGACCCGATGGCCCGCACCGTCGAGACCGACTCCGGCCGCCGCCCCTACTGGGAGGCCGGCCCCGCGTACGGTCCCTGGGCGGGTGGCTACTTCGGCGGCGGAATCCTGCCCGGTCTGCTGCTGGGCACGACGCTCGGCTACATGCTGGCGACCCCGGCCTACGCGGCGGACTACGGGGGCGGTGAGTTCGGTTCGGGCGAGTACGGAGGCGGTGACGTGTCCGGCGGGGACTTCGACTCCTCGGACTTCGGCGGCGGTGGCTGGGGCGGCGGGGACTTCGGCGGGGGCGGCGGCTTCGACGGCGGCGGCGGTTTCTGACGCCGGGTCGCGAAAGTATGCGCGTGCGGCCGGTGGTGTACGGCATCACCGGCGGTGTACGGCATCAGAGGGGGCACGATTCGGAATCGCTACCGATAGTAGGAATAGCTTACTCAGCGTGCTTCTCTCGTGCGCATGCGCACAAGAACCAGGCTCAGCGCCTGCGCCGCGGCCACAGCCGCGCTTCTCCTGTCCACCGGTCCCGCGATGGCGACCGCCGATCCCAGCCCGTCCCGGACCCCCGCACCTCTGTACCGGTCCAGTGCACCGGTCGCGGGCCAGTACATCGTCTCCCTCACCGGAACCGCCGACGCCAAGGCGGTGACGGAGGAGATGGGTGTGAAGTCCCTGTACACGTACTCATCCGTGTTCAGCGGCTTCGCCGCCAAACTGACCCTCAAGCAGCTGGACGCCATCCGCGCCGCCCCCGGGGTGGCTGCCGTCGAGGAGGACGCCGAGGTCAGCGCCGCCGGTACGGTTCCGGCCGGCGACCGCCTCGCGCCCGCCGCCTCGTGGGGGCTGGACCGGATCGACCAGCCCGACCTGCCGCTCGACCAGGACTTCACGGTGAGCGGCACCGGTGCGGGCACGACCGGATACATCCTCGACACCGGGATCGACTACGCGCACGAGGAGTTCGAGGGCCGGGCCCAGCTCGGCTTCGACGCCATCGGGGACGGACGCGACGGCAACGACTGCCACGGCCACGGCACCCATGTCGCCGGCACGGTCGGCGGTGAAACGTTCGGCGTCGCGCGTGAGGCGGACCTCGTGAGCGTCCGTGTGCTCGACTGCGAGGGGTCGGGCACCTGGTCCGGCGTCATCGCGGGGCTCGACTGGGTCGCGGACAACGCGGACCAGCCCGCCGTGCTGAACGCCTCGCTGGGCGGTCCGGCGTCGCAGATGGTGAACGACGCCCTGGACCGGGTCGCCGAAGGCGGGGTCGTCCCCGTCGTCGCGGCGGGCAACGACGGCACTGACGCCTGCGACGTCTCGCCCGCCTCCGCCCCGAGTGCGTTCACCGTCGGCGCGAGCGACGCACAGGACCGGCAGACGAGCTTCTCCAACGACGGCGAGTGTGTGGCGATCTTCGCGCCGGGCGCCGACATCGTCTCGGCGCAGCTCGGCGGCGGCAGCATCGCGCACGACGGCACCTCCATGGCCTCTCCGCATGTGGCGGGCGCTGCGCTGCTGGCCCGCGAGGCCGCTCCGGACGCGGATGTCGACGCGATCGAGGAGCTGCTCGTGGACACCGCCGTCCCGGACACGCTCACTGTGAGCTCGGATTCGCCGAACCTTCTGCTCAACACCGGGGTTCTGTGACGCGCGCATCGGACGCGCGAGCGCCCGCCCATGCCGGTGAAGGCCGGCAGGGCGGGCGCGCTCGTGTGGTGACTCGGGCGTACGCGGTCAGGCAGCGGCCCTGATCGCGGAGATGTCGAAGGTCAGCTTGACCTTGTCACTGACCATCACGCCGCCGGCCTCCAGCGCCGCGTTCCACGTGAGACCCCAGTCGGAACGCAGGATCTCGGTGCCGCCCTCGAATCCGACGCGCTCGTTGCCGTAGACGTCGGTGGCCGTGCCCTGGAACTCCAGGTCGATCGCGAGGGGCCGCGTAACGTCCTTGATCGTCAGGTCGCCGCTGATCCGGTACTTGTCGCCGCCGAGCTGCTCGGCAGCGGTGGAGCGGAACGTCATCTTCGGGAAGGCCTCGGCGTCGAAGAAGTCACCGCTGCGCAGGTGGCCGTCGCGGTCCGCGATACCCGTGTCGACGCTGGCGATGTCGACGTCGAGCACAGCGCTGGACCGCGACGGGTCGGCGCCGTCGAGGGTCAGGGTTCCTTCGTGGGAGCCGAAGGAGCCGCGGACGTTGGTCACCATGGCGTGCCGCACGGTGAAGCCGATGCTGCTGTGGGCCGGGTCGATCGTGTAGTCGCCGGTCAGGGCGGCCAGCGCCGGGTCCACGGTGGCGACGGCGGTCGCGACGGCGGTGTCGTTCTTGCGGTTGAAGAGACCCATGACTGCTCCTTGGGGGCGGGCGACGGGGGGCTCCCATCGCGATTGTTCAAGCTTCAACGAAATCGACTGTAGGCCCATTCCCTTCAACATTCAACATTTTCGGCGAACGTTCACCCGGAGAACGGTCACGCCCTCTGGCGGACGCGCGTAGAACTCGGGCACCATCTGCGTGCTCCACCTGCACAGCCGTTCCACCGCAAGCACGGTCCACCACGGTCTTCAGCAGGAGGGATCCCCGCCATGAAAATCCGCTCCGCCCTCAGTGCGCTCGCACTCGTCTCGGGTGCGTTGTTCGCCCCGGGCTTCGGCGTCCTCACCGCCGCCACGGACGCCCACGCCGTCACCAAGATCAGCCATGCGACCGCGACCTCGATGTTCCGTTCGTCGGGCATCACCTGGTCGTCCTCGGGCGGCTGCTCCAACAGGAACAACCCGACCTGTACGTCCTTCGAGCAGCTCAACCAGGCCACCGCCAAGGGGGCTCAGACCCTCAGAAGCGCGAGTGGCTGTGCCCTCAACATCACCGGCGGCACCGAGACGGGCCACGCCGGCGGCACGTACTCGCACTGGAACGGCTACAAGCTCGACTTCAGCAAGTACGCCTGTGTCGGGAACTACATCAAGAACACCTTCACGTACATCGGCGTCCGCGGCGACGGCGCACCTCAATGGCAGTCCGGCTCCGGCAACGTCTATGCGGACGAGGGCAATCACTGGGACGTGACGTACTACAACTGCGGCGGCTGCTGACCGGCATCGCACACGCAAGGGCGCCCGTCCCCCCCGGACGGGCGCCGTTGTGAACGGCGAGGGCGCGGGTCAGGACCCCACGCTCACCGTGAAGCGCTTCGGATTGCCGTCGTGCGCCGCTCCCGAGACGTCCGGCTGCCCGTCCGGGCGGACGTCGTCGTACGGGAAGGCGTAGCCGATCGGGGAGTTGGCGTGCACGATGCGCGACCAGTGGTTGGTCGACGGGTCGCGGTAGTAGTCGTCCGCCGTCGGGCCGTTCGGCTGGTCGGGGTGGCTCAGCAGCGTGCTCCGGTTGAAGCCTGCCGCGATCCGCGCAAGCAGGGCCTTCTTGTCGTCGGGGTCGTCCGGGTTGTTGGTGAACGGACCGTGGTTGCAGGTGAAGATGTCCTTCGACGAGGGCTTGGCGAAGGTGTGGCCGCCCGCGAAGGTGAGGGTGTCGCCGCTCACGCGGCCCCCGAGCACACCCCGGCCGCCCTGCAGGTCGACGCGCAGATCGGTCGAGCGGTACTTCTCCCAGACCTGGTTGATGTAGCTGTCGAACACGTTCCGGAAGGGCATCTCGGCCGGACGGTCGAAGTACGGCGCCATCAGGGTCTGCGGGGATATCACGCGCAGCACCTTGCCGCCGTCGCCCCGGATGATCAGCTTGTCCCACGGCTGACCGTCCTTCGCCGCCTGTGCGGCGAGATCGTCCGCGATCTTCTCCAGCGCGCCTTCCGGCAGCGGCGCGACCGAGTGGGTGGCGTCGCCGGTGAGGGTGAGCCCGATGGGCAGCGCGGTCACCAGGTCGACGTAGCTGATGTTGGCGTACAGCTGCTCGGAGTTGAAGGTGAACTCGCAGAACGACCAGGTGCGGCCGTAGTTGGGGTCGGTCTCGGTGGCGAAGGCCGGCTCGACCAGCGAGGGGCCGGGGTTGACGAGGAAGTCCAGCTTGCCGTCGCGCACGAAGTAGACGCGGGCGCCGAACATCCGCGGCAGCGTGAGCACGACCGGCCCCGCGCCGGCCGCCTTCAGGGGGATGGCGCAGTCCACGGTCAGCGGGGTCCCCGGCGCCGAGGGGTTCTCCGGCCTGTGGACACTTCCGTCGGCGCGCAGGAGCACCCAGTCGCCGCTGCCGTCCGCGTGGCCGGTGACGTAGGCGTTGACGGTCCCGGGAAGCGAGGTGTTCTCCAGGGCGAGTTCGCAGGTGGCGGGTGCGGCGCCCGCGCGCGGGCTGAGAGCGCTTCCCCAGGCGGGATAGGTCAGCGCTGTGGCAGTTGCTGCGGCTCCGGTCAGGAACATGCGACGGGAAATCACGGGTGTACTCCTGGTGCTGTGGGGGGTGTTGTGGGGGGACCGCCCACTCTTGCGACGGATGGTGCAGGCGTCAAGAGTTGTGACTGAGAGCGCTCTCAATCATCCGTCATCTTCACAAGTCGACCGCCTGAGAGCGGACTTGGACTAACGCGCGGGCGTTGTTGGACTGCCGCGCCCGTGGGCACCCCCGTTCGTTGACGTGTCCGAAAGCAGGGGACTAGTCAGTCCCCATGCCTCGTAGATTCCGAGCGGCGTGTGCCGTCGCCGCTGCCTCCTGTGCCGTGTTCGCCCTGGCCGGGCCCGCGCATCCGGCCGCCCCCCGAGTCGATGGGCCCGCCGCCGTGACCCCCTCCGGCGCCGGGCCCGTCATCAACTCCGGCCCGCTCGCGGTGAGCCTCGCGGACGACTTCCCGCGGGTGCTCTCGTACACCGACCGGGCGAGCGGCGCCTGGCTGCTCGGCAGTACGCGCCCGGTCACCGAGGTCACCCTCAACGGCAAGCCGTACGGCGTCCGGCTGAAGGAGGCACCGCGCGTGGAGCACTCCGCCGCGCGCTACACCCTCGCCTTCCCCGAACTGCCGGGCGTGGAGATCGACGCCGCTCTGTCCGTCTCCGGCCGTGCCGTGACGTTCAGGGTCGCCGCGGTCCGCGACACCGAGGCGTTCCGGGTCGGCACCCTCGACATCCCCGGGCACGACCTGGTCTCCGTCGGCAGTACGGAGGAGGGCGCCGCCACCGCGTTCACCCTGCTCGACCCCGACTCCACCCGCACCGCGGACGTCTTCGCCGAGGTCACCGCGGACACCCCCGCCGACGCGAACCCCGTGGGTGCCTCGTACGCCATCGTCAACACCTCGGCCCTCGCCGCCGCCGTCGAGTCCAACTCCTCGTACGACAAGCCGAGCGGCCCGACCGGCGGCGACGACGCCCGCTTCTGGCATCAGGCCCGCAAGGCCGCGGACGGCTCGACACGCGTCGGTGTCTCCTCCGGTCAGTGGACCTACCGCGGCGCCGGAGCCCCCGAGCCGGAGAGCGGCGACAGCCTGCCCTGGGCGAAGGTCGTCGTCACGCCCGACGCCAACGCGGACAGGAAGGTCGACTGGCAGGACGGCGCCGTCGCTTTCCGGTCCATCGGCGTCACGGCACCCGGCAGCAAGGACACCCCGGACCGGGTGATCACCCACATCCCGTTCAACTTCGCGAGCCAGGCCACGCACCCGTTCCTGCGCACGCTCGACGACGTCAAGCGCATCTCGCTCGCCACCGACGGACTCGGCCAGCTCGCCGTCCTCAAGGGGTACGGCTCCGAGGGCCACGACTCGGCCCACCCCGACTACGGCGGCAACTACAACAAGCGGGCAGGCGGCCTCACCGACCTCAACAAGCTGCTGGCCGCGGGCAGGAAGTGGGGCGCGGAGTTCGGCGTCCACCTCAACGCCACCGAGTCCTACCCGGAGGCGAACGCCTTCGACGAGAAGCTCGTCGACAGGACGAAGCCCGGCTGGAACTGGCTCAACCAGAGCTACTACATCGACCAGCGGCGCGACATCAACAGCGGTGACCTCGCCCGCCGCTTCCAGCAGTTGCGCGACGAGACGGACGGCAATCTGAACCTCCTCTACATCGACGTCTACTACTCGCACGGCTGGATCGCCGACAAGACCGTGCAGGCCGTGCAGAAGCAGGGCTGGCAGGTCGCCACCGAGTGGGCGGACAAGTTCGAGCGGGCCTCGCTCTGGTCCCACTGGGCGAACGACCTGGACTACGGCGGAGCCACCAACAAGGGCCTCAACTCCCAGATCATCCGCTTCATCCGCAACGGCGAGAAGGACATCTGGAACCACCACCCGGTCCTCGGCCAGACCGCCCTGGTGGACTTCGAGGGCTGGACCGGCGAGACCGACTGGAACGCCTTCTACGCCAACGTCTGGCAGCGCGACCTGCCCGCCAAGTACCTCCAGCACGAGCGGATCACGCGCTGGAACGGCAATGACATCGCCTTCACGGGCGGTCTGCGCGGCACGGTCGAAGACGGCCGGCGCACCTTCTACGACCACGACCGCAAGGTCCTCGATGGGGACCGCTATCTGCTGCCGTGGGACGGCGGCAAGAAGTTGTACCACTACAACAAGGCTGGTGGTACGACCAGTTGGGCCGTCAAGGGCAGGAGCACGTACAGCGTGTACAAGCTCACCGACAACGGCCGGGTCAAGACCGGGACGGTGAGGCCCGTCGACGGGCGGATCACGCTCACCGCTGCTGCGGGACAGCCGTACGTGCTGCACCCCGACCGCGCTCCGGCCCCGCGTGACGCCCGCTGGGGCGAGGGCGGCCCGGTCGCCGACCCAGGCTTCAACGACGCCGCACTCGACGCCTGGACCACGCAGGGCACGGTCGCACGCGACACCGACGACCAGGGCCGCAACAGCGCCGCGCTGACCGGTGAGGCCGCCGCTTCCCTGTCCCAGCGGATCACGGGCCTCACACCGGGCAAGCGGTACACCGCCTCCGCCTGGATCGAGGTGGAGCCGGGCAGCTCGCGCCGCACGACACTGTCCGCCGGTGGCAGGTCCGTCACCGTCGAACGGTCCACCGCCAAGGACATGGTCGCCGCCTCCGACCGGCACGGGACCCACTTCCAGCGGGCCAAGGTCAACTTCACCGCGCCCGCCTCCGCAGTGACGCTGAGGATCGAGGCGGCGGCCGGGAGCCCCGCCCGGGTCCGGGCCGACGACGTGCGCCTCGTCGCCAACGCGCCCGCCACCAAGGAGGGCACGCTGGTGTACGAGGACTTCGAGGCGGTCGACCAGGGCTGGGGCCCGTTCCTCAAGGGCGACGCGGGCGGTGTCACCGACCCCCGCACCCATGTGAGCCAACTGCACGCGCCGTACACCCAGGCGGGCTGGAACGGGAAGCTGATCGACGACGTGCTCGGCGGCAAGGAGTCCCTGAAGTCCCACGAAGAGAACACCGGCCTCGTCTACCGCTCCGCGCCCTGGACCGTGCCGATGAAGGACGGCCACCGCTACCGGATCGCGTACGACCACCAGTCGAGCCACGCCGGGGCCTATGAATGGGTGACCGGTTACGACCGGGCGACCGGCGGCTCCGTGGAGACCCGGCGCACACCGATGGGCGAACAGCGGACCACCGGCCGCTTCACCGAGACCGTCACGGCGGGGTGCGGCGACACCTGGGTCGGTCTGCGCAAGCGCGCGGACGCGCCGGAGGGCGCGGACTTCGTCATGGACGACTTCACCGTCACCGACCTGGGCCCGGCCTCGGAGCGTGCCGCGTGCGCCACCCTCACGGTCACGGCGCCGGAGACCCTGGCACCGGGCAAGCCGAACAGGGCAGAGGCCGTCTTCACCAACGACGAGGCGACCGCCGCGAAGGACGTGACACCGACCCTCGCGCTGCCCGAGGGCTGGACGGCGCAGCCCGTGGGACCGGTGACGTTCGAGACGGTCGCACCCGGTGCGAAGGCGACGGCGGCATGGCAGGTGACACCGCCGGCGGACGCGCGGTACGACACGTACACGATCGGTTCCACCGCCGCCTACACCGTCGGCGACGAGGCACGCACCGTCACCGCGACCACCTCCGTACGCACCCTGCCGCCACCACCCACCGCCGACACCTGGGCGAGCGACCTCGACTGGGCGTCCGCCACGAACGGCTGGGGGCCCGTCGAGCGCGATCTGTCCAACGGCGAGACGGGCACCGGTGACGGCAGCCCGCTGCGGATCGGGGGAGTGGCCTACGAGAAGGGCCTGGGAACCCACGCGCCGGCGAAGGTCCGCTACTACCTGGGCGGGAAGTGCACGTCGTTCACCGCCGAGGTGGGTGTGGACGACGTCCAGACCACGCGCGGCACGGTCCGCTTCTCGGTCCTCGCGGACGGTGACGAGAAGGTGACCTCGCCCGTGCTGAAGGCGGCGGACCCGGCCTGGTCCGTGACGGCGGACGTCACCGGCGCCGACTACGTGGAGCTGGTCGCCGGCGACGCCGACGACGGAAACGGGAACGACCACGCCGACTGGGGTGCCGCCCGCTTCCACTGCGGCGGCTGACACGGGGGCACAGGTGGTGTACCGCCCGGCCCGCGAAACGACGGGCGGGCGGTACGCACCGTTCCGGGGTCCCGGTACGGTGGGCCGCCGCGATCCGGTCCCGCCGGGCCCCCGCCGCGGCACGGAGTTCACCCGGTCGGCTCATGCGCGACATCCGGCTGTGGGCGAGCTCTCATCCAGCAGTGTTGTGGGACTCGCACAAAGGACCTCCCGCCCGAGCTGGTGGTTGACGCTCTGTGCGGATTGGTTCTGTGCAAGGCCAACAGGAGAACGGTCGCGAGACTGTACAGAGTCGACGGCAGGGTTTTCTTGGTCCGATCCGTAGGGTCGATACATGACCGTTTTGGACCAGACCACCAGCGAGCCGGCCGACGCGCGTGGCCGCGTCGCCGAGCTGCACTCCCTGCGCGAGCAGGCGGAGCGCGGCCCGAGTGACCGGGCCACCGAGGCTCAGCACGCCAAGGGCAAGCTGACCGCCCGCGAGCGCATCGCGCTGCTGCTGGACGAGGGTTCGTTCAAGGAGGTCGAGCAGCTGCGTCGGCACCGGGCCAGCGGGTTCGGTCTCGAGGCCAAGAAGCCGTACACCGACGGTGTCATCACCGGCTGGGGCACGGTCGAGGGCCGCACGGTGTTCGTCTACGCGCACGACTTCCGGATCTTCGGCGGCGCGCTCGGCGAGGCGCACGCCACAAAGATCCACAAGATCATGGACATGGCGATCTCGGCGGGTGCCCCGCTGGTCTCGCTCAACGACGGCGCGGGCGCCCGCATCCAGGAGGGCGTCTCGGCGCTCGCCGGCTACGGAGGCATCTTCCAGCGCAACACCCGGGCCTCGGGTGTCATCCCGCAGATCTCCGTGATGCTCGGCCCCTGCGCCGGCGGCGCGGCCTACAGCCCGGCCCTCACGGACTTCGTGTTCATGGTCCGCGAGACCTCGCAGATGTTCATCACCGGTCCGGACGTCGTCAAGGCCGTCACCGGCGAGGAGATCACCCAGAACGGGCTCGGCGGCGCGGACGTGCACGCCGAGACCTCGGGCGTCGCGCACTTCGCGTACGACGACGAGGAGACCTGCATCGCGGAGGTCCGCTACCTGCTGTCGATGCTCCCGCAGAACAACCGGGAGAACCCGCCCTCCGTCGCCGGCGAGGACGCCCCGGACCGCCGTTCCGAGGTCCTGCTGGACCTGGTCCCGGCCGACGGCAACCGCCCGTACGACATGCACAAGGTGATCGAGGAGCTCGTCGACGACGGCGACTACCTCGAGATCCACGAGCGCTGGGCCCGCAACATCATCTGCGCCCTGGCCCGCCTGGACGGACAGGTCGTCGGCATCGTGGCCAACCAGCCGCAGTCGCTGGCCGGCGTCCTCGACATCGAGGCCTCCGAGAAGGCCGCACGTTTCGTCCAGATGTGCGACGCTTTCAATATCCCGATCGTGACGCTGCTGGACGTGCCCGGCTTCCTCCCCGGTGTCGACCAGGAGCACGGCGGCATCATCCGGCACGGCGCGAAGCTGCTCTACGCGTACTGCAACGCGACGGTGCCGCGGATCTCGTTGATCCTCCGCAAGGCGTACGGCGGCGCGTACATCGTCATGGACTCGCAGTCCATCGGTGCCGACCTCACCTACGCCTGGCCCACCAACGAGATCGCGGTCATGGGCGCGGAGGGTGCGGCGAACGTCATCTTCCGCAAGCAGATCGCCGACGCCGAGGACCCCGAGGCCATGCGCACCCGCATGGTCAAGGAGTACAAGGCCGAGCTCATGCATCCCTACTACGCCGCGGAGCGCGGGCTCGTCGACGACGTCATCGACCCGGCCGAGACGCGCGAGGTGCTCATCCGCTCCCTCGCCATGCTCCGCACGAAGCACGCCGACCTGCCGTCCCGCAAGCACGGCAACCCGCCGCAGTGACCCTGCGAAGAGACTGGAGCCCGACCTCATGAGCACTCCTGCCGATCCTTCGTCCCTTCTCCGCGTCGAGAAGGGGCACGCCGAGCCCGAGGAGCTGGCGGCCATCACGGCGATCCTGATGGCCCGTGCGGCCTCGCGCACGGACGCCGCCCCCCAGCCGCACCGCGGTCGCACGGCGGCGGGATGGCGGCGCCTTGAGCGCCAGCGCGGCTTCCGGCCGTCCCACAGCTGGCAGGGCTGACGCCCTGACCCGGAAGGCCCCGCACACCATGGGTGTGCGGGGCCTTCCCACGTCCGGGTGGCGGGTCCGAGCCGGGCTCCTACGCCTGGCGGCGTGGGGGCCCCAGGAGCCGGTACCGCGCTGCGCGGGCGCGCCTCCCCTCCCCGCAACAGCAACGGCCCCCCGGGGCTCCGGACGGAGCTCGGGGGGCCGTTCCTCAGGGCGTACAGGGTCCGCCGGCGACCGGCTAGCGCAGGCGGGCCATGAGGGCGTGTTCGACGAGCGTGATGAGGGCGCTCTTGGCGTCCGCGCGGTGGCGGGCGTCGGTGGTGATGATCGGGGTGTCGGGGCCGATCTGGAGTGCTTCGCGGACTTCTTCGGGGTTGTAGGGCTGGTGTCCGTCGAAGCCGTTGAGGGCGATGACGAAGGGCAGGCCGGAGTTCTCGAAGTAGTCGACTGCGGGGAAGCAGTCGGCGAGGCGGCGGGTGTCGACGAG